>CAIUWU010000318.1 GCA_903902945.1 uncultured Pseudomonadota bacterium | reverse complement strand
GTATTTGAAGCGCTGATCCAGGGTTCCATATGCTACCTTCCCGCCGATCTCAAAGCGCCGTGAGAAATTGTTGGATGTTCTGAGAGCGAGGGCTGAGCGAAATTTCTCTACCGGAACTAATCGGTCTATCTAACCGTCCATTGCTAACCCAGCCGCGTCCACTAAAGCCGGTATTTAAGATGCCGTTTCTATTCGATTACTACAGCATTAACATTAAGCCAATTTCTGCCAATCTACATCCGGGGCTGCCGAATACTGATTTATGGATGTACGTTAATTATGATGGTACCGTTTCGATACCACCCATCATTAAGGCGCGACGCAACCAGCCTATACTGGTGCGATGGAATAACCGTTTAGCGGCCCCTAACACTGCGGTGGTCTATCCATTTGACCATAAAAATCAAATTCCGCGCATGCCAATGAACATGGGACCTGTTTGCGGTGGGGTCCATACCGAGGTTGGTGACACAGTGGTTCATTTTCACGGCGGTGAGGTAATGCCAGGCTCTGACGGCAAACCAACAAATGTAATTAAGCCCGGTAGCAGCGTATTTGATTGGTATCCTAACCGTCAGCAAGCCGCCACCTATTGGATACACGATCATGCCATGGATTACACGGCAACTAACGTTTATGCTGGTTTGGCTGGGTTTTATATCTTGGAAGATCCCCAGGAAGCGGATTTGCATTTACCGTCGGGCGATTATGATTGGCCATTGGTATTGCAAGACCGCAACATGGATAGCAGTGGCAAATTTGTTTATCGCATCGGTGATATAGACTCTCAAAACAAACGCGTTCCTGAATTCATTGGCAAATTGCCACTAGTCAACGGCCAGCTATTGCCTCGCATACAGGTCGAGCCCACCTGGTATCGTCTGCGATTGTTGAACGGTTCCAATACCCGCTTTTACAATTTGCGTTTTCATCCGACCGATCAGTTGGACGCTAGCCAATATGGCACGCATCCTGATATCGACGTGTGGCAGATCGCCACGGATGGTGGGCTAACTTCGCGTCCGGCCCAATATAACCAGAACGGCTTATTGCTGGCACCTGGCGAAAGAGTGGAACTGGTGGTGAATTTTGCCAGAGTCGGCAATAGCAAAATCACGCTATATAGCGATATCGATACCCCTTATCCCGGCGATGGACAGGCGGCAAACTTTTATTTTCCATTACTGGGCTTTGAGGTTGACGATACCGTAAGACAGGTACAACATTTCAATCCCGATAGCAATCAGCGGCACATTCCGGACCTTCCCGCGCCGGTCGTAGCCAAGACAGTTACCTTGGTGGAAAAAGTTGAGCACCTTCCGGGTGACTCGGATGGGATCCTAACCCCGCAAGCCAGCATAGTGCCGCCTGGCGAATCAGAAGGTAAACATTACTGCGAAGCCATTACAGCTGGGGAAATCGTTGCCTTGAACAGCACCGAGGACTGGACTTTTGCCAATACGACGGGGGATTTTCACCCCATGCATATGCATCTGATGCAGTTTCAGCTGGTCAGCGGCGGGCAAAATCTGGTCGATTGCAACGGGGTCCCGGTTAGAGCCTGGAAGGATACGGTTCCGGTACCGCCTCGAGCATCGGTTACCGTTAGAGCGAAATTCTCGCCCTACAAAGGTGAATATGTCTACCACTGCCATATTCTGGAGCACGAAGACATGGGCATGATGCGGACTTTCAAAGTCGTTTAAGATATGGTTTGCATACAGTTAGGCACTTCAAAATGAGGCCATTTTTATTATTTCAAGATATTTTTCTTGATGCGGGTCTTTTATATCCAAATTACATCTGAATACAATAGAATTTTTAGCATTAGGACCAGTTCAATGAAAACATATTCTGTATCTGAAGATCAAAGATTAGCACGTTATGCGCAGAATTTTTGCCGTTTTATAAAGCGCTTTGGAACTATCTTTGTTGCAAGGGCAGTCAGGAAGATGCGATGTCATCTTTGTTCGTTACCAGCTATAGGAATCTTATTTGTCTTATCTGGTTGTGCTGGTACGACTACAGTTCCGATCACGCTGCCAGAGGGCGATTCTGAAGCAAGAGGAATAAGACATTATGGTGAATTGGCACCCTTCGTTCTTGTAGTGCCAGATGGGAAAGGAGGTGTGACCACTAGTTTGATATATATCACAGACACCAGTCAATTATATTCATCTCGGCCATATGCTTTTTTGTCAAGCAATAATACTGAATTAAACTTTGACAAAGGCGTCATTGGAAATACTAAAGCGATCATTGATGAGACGGTAGTACCCAAAGCCGCTATAGAAGCGATAAAAACAGCAGCAGCGGCCGCGGCAAAAGCATTTTTTGATTCCACATATGCTGAGAGCGGACAGGTTGTGAGTTATCCACCACCTGCGTTATTCAGAATCAATATAAAATCTGATGGGCAAATAACATTGCGTGGTGGCTATGGCAAAGACCCCAGTGGCGTTAAGCGACAAGATATTAAAGTCACCATTCCTAAAATTGCCACAGCAAACTAATAAACCAAAAGGAATATTAAAATGACTAAAAAACGCTATTTTGGTTTCGCCAGCACGTTTTTATTGACAACTTTTATCCCTTGGATTATTAGTGGTTGTACGACATATATTACAAGCGAAAAATTTACTGGTAAAGAAGAAGGAAGAGTTTATTGTTTGCCGCAACCAGTCATCACCGTGTCACCAAATTCAGAAGGAGCTGTCGCTTATGAATCAACAACCATCCCAGACCGCAATAAACGTTATGTGGTTCGTGCAAGTTCTTTTATAAGTAACTATACACTTGATACTCAGGTGAGCAATTGTTATCTAACCAAAATTAGCTTAGACGCAAAAAGTGCCGATGCTATGTCCGATCTTGTCAAAGCTTCGGGTACGTTCGCAAATAGCTATATTGAAACGGCAAATACCACATACAGCGATCAAAAGAAAAGCGACAAAACAGCCGAAGACGCCGTTGTTGCGGCGAAATTGGCATGGGACAAAGCTCGGGCAAAATTAAAATACCTACAAGATAATGCGGGTAAATATCTCAATGATATCAGCAATAAAAACATCATTGACGCGGAAATTGAAGTTGCTCAAGCAAGGGCAGCTTATGAAGATTCCTTAAGAGCTGGAGGAAAGCCTGTATTAACAAACAGTTTAAATCCTGATAGTGCTGTGGATAACCCTGGTACGGTAGTTGGAAAATCCTGGAGCAATGCCATTTTTAGCGTTATTCAACATCCAGTGTATTTCAATAAGGATGGTTCCCAAGAACTTGATGTTTTCTATAACAATGGCAAACTTATCTTAAAGGATAAAGCTGGTACGGAAGTAAAAATAGATGATGCCACTACACCAACGGGGGAATATACCGTTGACTTAATCGCAATGAGTTACCCCAATGGTTCAGCACAAATACAATTCGATACAGTTCAGGTACCAAAAGACGCTAGTGGTGGTAACGATGTAATTTTGAGTGCTAAAAGTAGCACGGTTGAATTTGGAAAATTTCAGTTCGCCATAAAAATCAACGGTCACAAAGTATCCGAAATAATAGTAGATGGCTTAAAGCTGGCTGATTTTACTGATCCTACTTTCAAGACCCCTCTTTTCACCCGTTCTGATTTTGGAAAAGATGAGACACCAGATGAAGCGACAATTGTATTCAATTTGCCAAAATTGAAGAAAGGAAAATATCATTTGGGTATTGATTATTCCTTATTGAAACAAAAACAGAAACCCGTTGAATTTCTGTTTGAGGTTAAATAATGAGAACCTTGATATGCGAATTTCGACAGTTATCACCTGGGGTAACATTGCCAGCTTGGGTAAGCGAGGGTGCAGCGGGTTTGGATTCGCTTCAAGATTACTTTAAAAATGGATCCAATAATCAAATCCAATTGCTTGTCGATGCTTCAAACGCGACAACTCCTATTTATTCGGATTCATTACCTTTGGTGGAGTCTTATTACCTACATTGTGCTTTGTATGAAATGTTTCGCTCAAACGATATCAGACATACTGATGGAACCGTCGATAAAGTTAGGTTGCTATTGTGTGGTGCTTATCAACCTAAACCGGAAATATTTGGGGTAATGTTCGATACTGGATTTGACACTGAATTTGATCACTTCTATAGCCAGCAACCCAGTATCGTCAGCCCCCCCCGTCAAGGTTGTGCTATTTTCCTAAACAGCATATATCAAGCAAGAGGAAAACTTGCTTGGGAATCTCAAGCTTTTTTTACTAGCATTCATGAGCTTGGTCATATATTCAATCTTGGGCATATTGAGACGCAGCCTAATTTTATGCATTCAAGCTCTTCTAGCGGTACTTTTATGCCGCTGGGTGACAGTGACTATTATCAATTTGTACAGCCACACAAGCAATTGTTGGAAAAGTCACCCAACTCACCATCAATATGGCCAGGCGGGAGTAAATTCGACCCTACAATAAATCCTTACGACGGAATTACTGAGCCATTTAACGAAAACCAAAAGTCGCGATTTGGCTTGCAGATAAAACTTGATATGGCACGTCGATCTTTTCAATATTATGACCCAGTCGAGCTAGATATTGAGCTTAGCGTTGTCCCCGGCATATCTAAATCTTTTCGAGTTCCTGATGCAGTTGATCCAGGATATGAAATATTCCGTTTGTGGATTGAAGAGCCTACCGGAGAGCGTCGATTATACAGATCGCCACGACATTATTGCTGGAATGGAAGGCATTTAACAATTGCTCCAGGAAAATCGTTTAATCGGGATATAAGTATCTTCGGTGAGTCTGGAGGATATACCTTTAAGCGTAAAGGTATTTATCGAATTTTGGCTGAATTTTCGATAAGCCGTAAATATATAATCCGTTCCACACCTTTAGAGTTTGAAATACAGCCTGTAAGTATGAGCACTGATAGCATGCAACGCCAAGCCGTTTTTACGAGCAGAACCAGCAAAAGATTATTCTACTACCGTGCAACGCCTAATGATGAAAGCTTGCTTGAACAACTGATCTCATATTTCAACCAGTTTCCAAAGGATTCGGCGAGCGCATCATTTTGGTATAACCTGAGCCGTGCTTATGCCAAGAGGTTAGAGATTAATTCTATTAATAGAGATAAAGCATTGGCTCAAAAAATACGCGAATTTTTGTTAAGAGCAATTGACGACCGTGTTTTGGGAATACACCAACGCTTACTTGCCAGGCAATTATCAGAAACATTAAAGAGTTTATGATAATTTACAATTGCGAAACAGGCATTTTTTTAGCAAGATCATAGGCCGCAATGAGCTTGTTTGCAGTCATTCATAAATGATTGTTCTATGACGGCTTTTTGCCGGGTCTGACCTAAGACGCCTCAAGGTTGCTTGCCAAAAAGCCGCAATTCGTTGCAGATAAAGATCAAAAATTTCGCCGACATCATCCCGACCGGTATTGGCCGAATTCGTGAGGTCACCTACGGCTGCTTTGTAGAATTACAATTCGCAGACTCTGGATTTTTTGACTGGCCGCTTTGGAGAAGCTCGACTGACGGGAAAGGGTCCAGGCCGTGTAAAAACGCTTAATCTGGTAAAATAAATTCACGGCCATCAACCGGGAGTGCAGATGAAACGCTTCATTCAAAGTACGGACCGAACTCAGGTAACCCTATTTCCTGAGCAACTGGAAGACTATGTTGCTGACGATAATCCTGTTCGAGTTGTCGATGTATTTGTAGAGCAGCTTGATTTGGGCAAATTGGGATTCGATGGGGTTTCCCCCATGAAAACTGGACGCCCCGCTTATCATCCCGCCGTCCTCCTCAAACTTTATATCTACGGTTACCTGAACCGCATTCAATCCAGTCGCCGACTAGAACGCGAAAGCCAACGCAACTTGGAGCTGATCTGGTTACTAGAGCGATTGACACCTGACTTTAAAACCATTGCCAACTTTCGCAAAGACAATGGCAAAGCTATTCGTAAAGTCTGTAGTCAATTTGTGGCGCTGTGCCGGAAGTTGAATTTATTAACCGAAGCAACTGTTGCCATCGATGGCAGCAAATTCAAAGCGGTGAACAATCGCGACAATAACTTCACAACCAATAAGATTAAACGCCGCCGCGAGCAAATCGAAGCCAGTATTGAACGTTATCTATCGGCATTGGAGACGGCGGATCGTCAGGATCAGGCCGATTTTACGGAAGCCAAAATCCAACGTTTGCAAGAAAAGATCGCTCTGTTGAAAGAGCAAATGGCTAGACTCGATAACATCGAAACTGAATTAGAAAAGACGCCGGATAAACAAATCTCTCTAACCGATCCAGATGCACGTTCCATGGCAACCAGTGGTCGAGGCACCGGTATCGTCGGCTACAATGTTCAAACCGCAGTCGATACGAAGCATCATCTGATTGTGGCGCACGAAGTCACCAATGTGGGCCATGACCGTAATCAACTGGCCAATATGGCTGAACAAGCCAAAACGGCGATCGGTGTCGATGAACTGACCACCATTGCGGATCGCGGTTATTTTAGCAGCGAAGAAATACGCAAATGCCATGAGAACGGCATCATTCCCATCGTGCCCAAATGCACCACGTCAGGCGCTAAGGCTGATGGTCGATTCGATAAAGCCGACTTTATCTTTGATGCCGAAAAAAATGAATACCAGTGCCCGGCGGGGCAACGTCTGATCTGGCGATTTTCCGGGGTTGAGCATGGGTTAACCTTACATCGATATTGGAGTTCATATTGCCCTCAGTGTCCGATCAAAGCGCAATGTACGCCGAGCAATTATCGACGGGTAAGCCGATGGGAACATGAAGACATTCTCGATACGATGCAGGCCCGCTTGGATAGGGCACCGGACAGCATGCGCATTCGCCGGCAGACCGTGGAGCACCCCTTTGGCACCCTCAAAGCCTGGATGGGATCAACCCACTTTTTAACCAAGACTCTAGATCGAGTCAGCACCGAGATGAGTCTGCATGTGCTGGCCTACAATCTCAAAAGGGTGATGAATATATTGGGAACCCAAGCCCTGATGGAAGCAATGGTGGCCTGACGGCGATCATTTATTGTTTTTTTACCCCTATTGCCAGGGCTAACAGGATGCTTTAGGCGAAAACAAGTCCGATAGCCCAGAAAAATCCTACCGATCCAGAAGCACTCACCGGATGGCGGAAATTCCTTTTAATCCCTGACATTTCATTTTCTTAACGTTTTTACACGGCCTGGGTCGATTCTGCCCCTTCATTGTCAATAGTGCAAATTTGCTTAAGCCAGATCCTTGATGGCTGTAACCTGCTAATCTGACTATTTCTTATACAATCTAAAAACCATCTTTAGCTTTCGGGAACTTACAGCGGTTTGTCACGGATTTGTCACAGGGTTTTCCACAGGGATTGTGGGTAACTTGAACACCAATATTCCCATGGTCATGTTGCACTATCACCTATATTCTGTCCATTGCTCGCATTCCTTTGGCGTATCAAACCAATGGCAAGCCCCAGCCGGTTGAACCCACACCGCACAAGAACCCGGCCCCCTTTGATGCTGGTAGTGTCCTCGCCAATGGCAACAGTTTCCGCATTTAACCAGGGATGTTTTCCGTTGGTTAGACTTAGGTCTGATGATTGACATTGCCCAGCTTAACGCCCAGTTTAGTTTTGCTTGTGACTGGCTGCACTCGCCTAATAACTCATCAATTAAATCGACATCTGTTTCACCGATTGCAGCCATGTAATCCATTAACAATTTCCGGTGCTCTGGGTTTAGGTTGATATTAACGGAGGCTGCTAATTGTTCGGCTTGTAACTCGCTGATGATTTCGGCTTTGTGCTGTTTCAAAAAATCCCTCTGGCTCTGGGTCAACTTGCTGGCCGGTTCGATTTTGAAAGAGTCGTTTAACAATTCAACCTGAAAACCAGCGTCGCGGATTTTTAATAAGGTACTCATTTAAAACACCTCGCTATCGGCTGATTTTTTTACAGATAAGTTTTTATCAACATCTTCAGCATCATCAGCACTATCAGGGGTTAGCTTCGACATCACTTCAGCACCCGCTTGGTTATCTTCAACACCTAACAGCTTTCGAGTAATTGGGGTAGGGTAGCGGGAATGAAAATCTGAACGAATCGACAAGCCCTTGATCCGTTTGCCATGCTTATCCCGGCTCAGTTCTTTGGCATCTATTTTGACTTGTTCACACACATCAATCAGGTTGGCAGTGAACCGCTGGAGTGCAACCGGATTGACCGCATAATCGGCGCACCAGTTTTCATAACTTGGATAGAGCTTTTCGACGATGGCGCGGTCAATCTCGTTGGTGTCGTGCTTGTTCTTGATGCTGGCCCCGACATACAAAACCGAACTTTCCATGACCACGCAACAATCATCGAGCCATGCGGCTAATTTGTTGGTTTCGATTAAATGGTGGCGTTGAGCCTGAGTCATTTCGCCATTAATGCCGCCAACTACCTGTTTGGCTTCTGCTTCAGTCATGCCGACTACCCAATTCAACAGGCCCGGCAATTCAGCGCGTAAGGCTGCTTCTATGCCGCCCACGTTTGCCCACTTGGCCTTATCGGCATCAGTAACCTTGCGATTGAATGTGACTGGCATACGGCGTCTAATAAGACCGCTGGTGTAGTCTGCTGTCTGGATAGCTTCATTTGATGCAACCACAACAACGCCATCAAATACAAAGCTGCCGGATTGTTGTTGATTTTTCTTTTCCAGTCTGACTGGATCGCCCCCGGTCAGTGCCTTTAAGACGGACACCTCACCACCGTAGCGACTTGAGTCGCTGATTAATGCCAAGCGCTTGCCATACAGCGCGGCGGCTTCAAAGCGATTGCCCTCAAGGTTTTTAAGGTCGGTTGATACTTGGTTGCGTTCGCCAATAAATGCAATCAATAGACGAATCAAAGTGGATTTGCCAGTGCCACCCGGACCAATCACTTCAAGGAATTTCTGAGCCTCTCCGCCTAATAATGCCATCTTGAAAAATGCCCGGATAATGTTGACGGTTTCCATATCTTGGCCAGTCGCATTCCATAGCCAGTGTTTAACGGTATTCAGTTTGGCTTCAGGATTGTAGGCATAGGGTAGCTGCCAGTTAAAGCGGTGTTGGTGTGTGTAGGCAGTCAATGTCATGCTTTGGGTATCAAGCACACCATTAGCCAAGGGCAGCAGGTGTCTGCGCTGTTCCCAGCCGTTGAGTAACAGGTAAATCATTAAAAACGACTTGATGTTGTTCAACTTTGAGATGGTGAAACCATTCGGTAATTGAGCGCTTAAGGCCCGCATAATTACCTTCATGGCGCGGCGTTCGGTAATTGGTTTCCAGAGTCCATGATTTGCCAAAAACCATTCGCCACCGATTTCATCAAAAGCCAGCGTGTTACGCAGCACGTTAGCGATGCGTTCAGCCAGTTTTGATTCGGTTTCAGTGTCACTGCCTTCAGTACCAGAATGGGCTATTTCAGCATCGGTGCTGAAGTTGGTGCTGTCTGCATCCCTCGTCAGTGTTGATGGTGCTGAAGATGCTGAAGTTTTATCAGTTGCAATAAATTCTTCGACACTATCGTCGGTGAATGGGTCAATAGCTTGGTTTAAATCCAGCATAGATTCGCCTCCGCATTGATGGCGTCATTCCAATCATTACCCACGGTCGGCGGTATCAGCACCAAACCGCCCACGGATAAAGCCGCTTTATAAGCCGCCTCTTGGCCTTTGCCGCTCTCGTTGGTATTCGGTGGATGATTTAAACTGGATGCACCCATAATTATGCCCTGTTCTGTGCTTCCAAATACGCTATCTATGGCGATTCTGATGCCTGTCTGGTGGTGGCAAATCGGAACTCTGAGGTTCAATTTAAGAAACTCTCCCAGCCTTAAAGCCCTGATATTTAGTATGGCAATAGTCCAAGCTTACTGGAACTTGTTTTTAATCAATCTGCAACAGATGCGGCGGATACAAACCATTTTCGGTAAAGTTCCACGGAAAAAAATAGTAGAAAACTTTTGGAAAACGCTGTTTATCCGTCGCATCCGTTGCATTTATCTCCCGCTTGCAGCTCTGTAACTATTTGGATAGGCTGATTCAGTTACAGCAAGACCTGCCCAACCTCGTCCCCTGCGGACTGTGCAAGGCTGAAAACCACGGTCTGACAGTTGCCTACCCAGCGCGACATTGCTATAGGGTCGTAAGCCGTTATCGATGCACCATGCCTTATAGCTGTCGTAAATCTCGGCTGATGATGTTTCGCTTGCTGGTGACAATGTGCAGCACTCAGACAGCCATCGCCCGATTAAATCCTGTTCCTCTTGATAGTTTCCGGTTGCTTGCTTAATGGTGGTTGGAACATCAAACAAGCCGCGCCGTTGCCATTCCAGGCAGCCTTTAACCATCCATGCCAGAATGTGCGAGGCTTCGGCTCTCAGCTTGTCCAATAGTGCCGGGTCGCGCTCTTCGGGTTTGAAGGTGCGCTTAAACGGTATCAACCGCACCCGCCTCCAGATTCCGTAATCGTTACCGCGGATAACGGGCTTATGGTTGCCCAGCATCATTAATTTAAACTGGGGAGTGAACTGTACCGGCGCGGCGTATAGCTTCCGCACTGTCATGGTGTCGCCAGCTATAAGGCTTTTAATCAATGACTCGGCTAGTGCTGCGCCGTCTTCGGTTTCTGAACTCATCGCCAGCCGTGCGCCTATCAACTCTGCAAGGTCAGGCGTTGCGCTGCCTGCTTGCCTTTTCGATTCGGTCAACGACTCGGCGGAAATGGCCCGAGCATAGTCGCCCAGAATAAATCTGATGGTGTCGGCCAGTACGCTTTTACCATTCGCACCCAAACCGAAACAAAATACAAACGCCTGCTCAGCCGTGGAGCCGGTCAGCAAGTAGCCGCACCAGCGTTGAAGCCAGTCGATTAACTCCGCATCATCGCCAAACACTTGCGACAAGAACGCCCGCCACCGCTCCGCCTTGACTGGGTCGCCCAAACACTCGACCTTTACCGCTTTGGTGATAAAGTCGCTTTGCTGCGCCGGTCGAGTCGTGCCTGTTTTTAAGTCCAGCACCACGCGGCCACCATTTAGGCCAATGCGGAACGGGTCGGCATCCAACAGCGCCAGCGGTATGCGTACAGGTTCGAAGTCTTGAAGCAACGACACAGCCGCTTCAATGGTGCGTTCTTTCTGGCTGGTGCGTGACCATTTGGCGAAATGATGAGCGTCCACTAGGTGCAAGCCGCCCTCGTTGTAAATCTGCCGTGGCAATCGAGTCGCAAGAGCGCGAACCGCTGCGCCGTCGACATCCCAGCACCATGCGCCATCCCGCCAATGTAACCATGCCTTAGCGTCGTGCACATAATGGACATTGCCACCGTGAGCATCCAGCAAACGTGTAGCGTTGCCAAGCTCGGACAAAGGCCGCGTATTGTCCGTGCCATCTCTGGCATCGGTTCCAGATAAAGCAGGAACCGCGAAAGCTTCCGACACTGTTTGCAGCTCGCCTAGCGCTTTCTCAACTTGAACCCGTACCGCTTCCCGGTCGATGGATTGCGCTAGGTCGTTAAAGTCGCCGCCGCACGATGGGAACGCCACGCTACTAGCTACAGCGTGCGCTGCTTCGGTGGCTTTGGCGCGTCCTGGGTTGCCTTCGGTCTGCGTATCGTCGTCACCACATATCAATAGCTGTGCCGTTGTAAAGTTTCGGCGCATCAGTTCGGCCACTGCCTTTAAATTGCCCGCCGAAAAACAAACACAGGTCGCGTACCCAGTGGCACTTTGCAAGCTATCAGCCGTCGCAAACCCCTCGCACAGCAACAGCGTAGCGCTGTTTCCAGGCTCGCCAAGCCACACATGCCCATGAAGCATACGACCGCCGCTTAAAAAGCGTTTTTGGCCGTCTGGCGCGATATATTGAAGGCTTTGAATAGTGCCGGCAGCGCCATAGACCGGAATCAATAAGCGCCCATCGACACTGACACGCGCCATGTGTGGCTGAATGCCTTTTTTCATCAAATAAGGATGGTCGACCGGGGCCGGTATAGCGGCTTCCCATTCCTCAGCAGCCTTTGCCTCCGCTTTTTGATAGCCCGCCTCGCGCTCTTGACTCGCCGCTTTCTGCGCCTCCTTAACCTTGCGCCTAAATGCGGCTTGCTCGGCTTCATTTAAGGGCTTATCGCGATTGGCTTGCCAAGTGCGCTGAACACCAGAGCGCCAGCACCCGAACGCAGCGCCCTGTTCGTCGGCGAACAGGTAAACCCAGCCGGACAAGTCTGAGCGTTTGCCATTGGTTGAGAAGCGCATAGTTTTGCAGGGGGATATGTGGTCGGGCGGGTCGAAACCCGCAGCCTGCATTGCCTCGCGTAATGATTCCGGCATCACGCCCCCTTCAACCAGTCGCGGGCAATCTGCTTATCCTCCTGAGTAAAGCTGTACTGGCCCGGGCAACAGGCGTTTCCGTCCTTGTCGTAACGCTCCATACGCTTACACGGAACAGACAATCCATTTCTACGCAAACCGGCTACCAGCTCCGGTCCGTTAGAGCATCCGGCGATGATGTCTAAGTTTTCCCGTATAATCGGCATGTTCAATAATGCGTTTGTTGCTCTTTTTTCGCGTGGGGACAGTTTCATTATTTGCCCCCTTGGTTTTGTTTATCGACACAAGCGAAAAACTCCGCTTCATCAATCAGAACACGACGGCCAACACGTTTAAACGCACTGGCAAAACCGTTGGTTTTTTCATGAAATATTAAGTGACGCAATCCGCCTTGTGGCGGCCATGAGTGGTGTTTATTCCAATCGGGGACAGGAATTAAACGGCTTGCGGTTTGGTTGGTTTGTGTTGCTGTAGTGGTCATGTTTTACCCCTTACATTCAATTTTGATAAAGATTGATGTTTCGCCGCTTGGTGTTGCTGTTTGCGGCTTGGGGGGAATTATTCAGACTCGATAAGTGGTAAAACGAAGTGGCAAAAGGTGGTAACGCTTGGTTTTATTGCTTTCCTCGCTTTGCAAAACTAGCGTGGTTAGCCATCCTGAACAAATGGCGGGCGCCTTTCCATGCATTAGTAAAACTACTTTCAGCGTCAAAGAGTAGGTGATAGTCAGCCCGACAAAGCGTCTCAATTGTTCCTTTTTCACCGTCTGGAATTGCCATAGCATCAAACCCTTTTGATTTAATAATCTCTAGAATTGCTTTACGCTGCTTTTCTAGCTTGGTAAGGGATGCGTCGTTTTGCCAGATATAGGAAGTATTTCTATGTTCGGGATTGTCAGAATTCCCAACCGCGTCGGCCTGTGACTCTTGCTCAATATGATTAATGGTTTGCCAAAACGCTTTCCAGTTAGTTGGCGATTCAATAAATGTTCGTTGTCCCGCTTTTATCAGCTCTTTCCCGACATTGCCTAACTGTATCGATTGAGCAAAGAAAGCCACTTGTTCGGGAAAGTGGGAACGTACCTGCTCAGTGTTTAACTGAAAAACGGGTTTATATCCCTGCAAAATATAAATAGCTTCAACCCAAGACCACGCAGCACGTTTGTTGTAATTTGAACGTTCATCCTCGGTCAGTTGCTCAAGCTGCAGAATATCAAAAGAATGTTTTTTGGCTTCATCAATCCTTTGTCTTTCTACTGCTTCAATCATGCCTGTGGGAGCTTTATCTTTACCCACAGCATCAATTAAATTGCTTAGACTCAAACTGCTAAAGCGGTTTTTTAGCCATTGCTCAATTCTTTTAATTTTTTCAAGTAAGTCTTCTGGGCAATCTCCCAAAGCATAGTGATTATCCGAACACTTAATCGGGTCTATTGCCCAATAAAGCTTAGCTGCTTGCTCTGGGGTGATATTTGATAATTTGGCCCAATAATCCCAATCGATGAAGTCGCCATTGTTGACGAGTTCCAAGGCTAAGCATGTTTCTTCATGTGTCCAATCAGGTGAAAACCAAAATTGTTCCAAAAAATCATCGCTCATCATGCACCCCTGAAAACCTTAGCGTTCATCTATAAACCTCTTTCCGGTGGCCGATTTCGATTACCAGAATCAGCAATTCGCCATCTTCAATCCGGCATAACAATCGGTAATCACCTACACGGTAACGCCACATCCCGGACAGATTGCCCTGTAAGGCTTTGCCGCTGGTGCGCGGATTGTCGGCAGTTTGGATGCGCTCTTGCAGAAAGGCGACGATACGCTTTTGAACGGACTTATCCAGCTTCGACAAATCCCGCTTGGCGTCGTCCGATAACTTAACTGTCCAAGCCAAAGGATTTCACCACGTCGTCAAGGCTGTGTGAGGCTTTGCCACTATCCAGATACCGCTGATATGCAGCATCGGCGCGTTTTGCATCTTGGTAATCCTCCAGATATTCACGCAAGGCAGCTTTGACCAATTGCGCCGGGCTAAGGTGCTGCTGTTCAGAAAGTGCGTTCAATACGTCGGCGGTTTCGTCGTCAAGTTCTAAAGTAATCATCGTAGGTTCTCTAAGGTTGGGGTTATAGATTGGCGCTAAATAATTGGTTGTTCATCCGCTCGACCACGCTCGCAATGTGGCCGTCTGATAGGTGTGCGTAGCGTTTCACCATGTCCAAGGTTCTGTGACCAAGGACGGCAGCAATATCGACCATTGACGCGCCGCCCATTGCCAAATAAGACGCGGTGCAATGTCTAAGGTCGTGCCAGCGAAAGTTATTAACCTCGGCCCGTTGCAAGGCGTTAGACCAAGCTTTCTTGAGTTCGATTGGCTTATACGGGTGTGTGGGCGAAGGAAAAACTAAAGCCGTATCAAGTCGCCTTACCTTGTTGAGCTTTTGCAGCTCCAGCAGAGCCAGACTGGTTAAAGGCACGCGCCGACGGTCACCGTTTTTGGTTTCGTGCAGAATGATGCAGGACTCGGCCAGATTGACCACGCCCCATGCGGTTTCAGTGGGTGGCGTTTCAGGCTCTCGCCAATAAAGGTTCATGGTTTCGCTTTGGCGCATACCCGTTGAAATCGCCAACACGAAAGCAGGGTAAAGCAAAGGGTTTGGGGATTCCTTGCAGGCCGCTGTCAGTCTGGCGAGTTCATCATCATCCAGAAAACGCACAATACCGCGCGGCAGTTCGGGCAACTCTACCCGGCCATCTCGAAGCGGGGATTGTTCCAGCCAATGCCACTCATTAACGCAGCGCTTCAATATGTCCTTGGCGACTACGAAATACTTGTTGATGGTGGCCGGTGACAACGGCTTGCCCTTGCGACCGTGTTTGCTCAATGTGTCCCGGGCTTGGGCAAAGTTTGCTGTTGTTAGGTCAGCCATCACGCAATGACCGATTTGAGCTTTCCACCATTCCAACATAGGGCGGCGGTTGCGTTGTTCAGTGCTATTGAAACGTATTGGCAAAACATCCGCGCTATAGCGGTCTATTGCATCCGCGAAGGTATGCTTTTTGGCTTCGGTAGTTTTGAAGTGGCGACCTTCTTTTATGGCCGCCTCAGTAAGTTGCGCCCACTTTCGAGCATCGGTCAGACGGTCGAAACTTTCAGTTTGAGGGTCGTAGCCTTTCAGCCTAATTTGAACGGTGTAATAGGTGCCACCTTCTTTGGTGGTGCGTTTTCGTATGCTTGCCATAATTGCCACCTTGGGACAGCAACCGGCATTTTGATATGATGCGCTCAGCCATTGCTTAACCCTGCTTGTTAAGTATCGGTAAGGGCTTGATTAGTGTTCGCAGCACTGGTCAGGCCCATTTTGTTTGTAGTATAGCGCCGCGTCACACTCACGTCACACTAAGTCACAAAAAACACGAATTCACCGCAATACAAGGCAACAATAACAAAGGCGCAACTATTTGATTTATATTGATGTTGTTTGTTGCGATTTGTTGGGGTGTTTTGGCTTTCTCGCACTCGTAACGCGAAGGTCGTAGGTTCGATTCCTATTGCCGGCACCATATCTATCAAAGGCTTAAAAAGTTTTTGGTCTCGCGAAAATAGCCTTCGACATCCAACCCCAGCCTTATGCAATGTTTTCCCAAACCCAGTCGGGCCTTGCATTGGCCGTCTCTGATCAAACCAATTCCGCTCTGTTTTTGCCGTCTGCGGTAGTCAAAACCTTTATCGACCTGAAAGTCTTCTGCGTGATCCCACTTCGATAACTGTGTCGCCTAACCATGGTCAAGTGATCAAAGTCCAATAGCGCATGCGCTATTGGACTTTGCCAGCGAGTCGCGTAAAAAGACATCGTGAGATTGTGTGGTTATATTGTGATTAGTTGATTTTTTGATACAAAGCGAAACTATCTGAAATATTTTATTGCCTATTATCCAATCCTAAAAAATGTGCCAAAACTTAAATCTGGTATTGGCTGATTGAGTAAGAGATTGCGGAAGAGGTTGTCAGGCAATGAATGTCATTGAATTAACAAGGAAAACCGCCCGTCACCTACAAACCGGCCATTCTTCCTTCTCCGATATGAGTGCTGTGATTGCTTTCCTGCCTTCGATATTGCCGGCGGTACTTCCTGAATGACAGCGTTGACTTGGTATCTGGCTTACAGCAAGCCTCGTCTTGAACAGCTTGCGCAGCAAAATCTGCAGCGTCAGGGCTACCAATGTTTTTTGCCCTTAATTGCTAAACAAAAACTGATTCGTGGCAAGTCCCGGATCGTTAACGAACCGCTATTCGGCCGCTATTTATTTGTCAGAACCGACCCTGCAGAAGGGCGCGGCCTTGGTCCGGTGCGATCAACGCCGGGCATGAGCGGGCTGGTGATGTTCAACGGCCAGCCGCAGCAGGTGCCGGATGCCCTGATCGATGCCATCACCCGGCGACTGACACTGGCTGATTCGGAGCCACAAAGCTTATTCAACCCAGGCGATAAAGTCAGAATCGTAGAAGGATCGTTTCAGGGTTTAGAAGCGATTTATGCCGCAGATGCCGCCGAAGACAGAGCCTATTTGCTACTGGATCTGTTAGGCAAAACCAACAAGCTCAGTTTTCAGTTAAGCCAGCTCAAGCACGCTTGACCTGCTAACAGTGCGCGGCGAGAGAATTCAGGTTTCTGGAAATCTTGTTTTTGAATCAGGGAAAAGTCGTTAGTAAACAGGAACTGATCAAGGCGGTTATCGGTAGAAATTATGATACCTCTCATCATCGCCTCAATCTGATGATCGCCAGATTGAGAAAGAAAGTACACACGCTGCTCGATATTGAGTTGCCTATCAAAACCGAATATACCGTTGGATATTCGTTTGCTTCTCCCACGCTTATTGAATGAATCATGTCGGAAGCCGATCAGCGTCGGGCCAGCCCGAGAGAATTTGTTTTACAGTCAGCTGCGACAACTTGTCGCGCGGCAATTGGTCACATTTTGTTTTTGAGCCAATTCCCTTACTCTATAACCATGCCAGATGCGCTGGCATAGAGTTTCCTCCCTGTTAATCCGGTCATAGTTGCCGGATTTTTTTTGTCTGCCGCCGGGCAGAAGCGGAGGTAAGCCGCGTTGTGTTAACAATAAGTTTTGTTGTCAGGTGCTGGGTGCATCGTGTTTGAGGCTTTTAATCGCTTCCTGAACCGTGGTCATAAACTGCGCGGGAAACACAATGGTCGAATTTTTCTCGGTGGCGATTTCTGCCAGTGTCTGCAAGGTTCTCAGCTGAAGAGCGACCGGGTGCTGCGCGATCAGATCGGCGGCTTCGCCCAGTTTTGCCGCAGCCTGCAATTCGCCTTCGGCAGCAACGATTTTGGCGCGTCGTTCCCGTTCGGCTTCCGCTTCTTTGGCCATCGCCCGTTGCATGTTTTCCGGTAAGGTGATGTCCTTGATCTCAACCGTTGTCACTTCAGCGCCCCAGGGTTCGGTATGGCCGTCGATGACATTTTTGATCTGCTGATTGATATCAATGGTGCGCGACAGTAACTGATCCAGTGAAAACTGCCCCACCACATTGCGTACCGTGGTCTGGCTGATTTGATTGACTGCGCTGGTAATGTCTTCAATGGCAATCACCGCTTTTTTCGGATCGATGATTTTGTAATAAGCCACTGCGGCAATATCGATCGAGACATTGTCTTTGGTAATGATTTTTTGCGACGGGATATTCATGGTAATGGTGCGTAAGCTTACCTGGGTCATTTGTTCCAGCACCGGGATCAGCAGAATCAGCCCCGGTCCTCTGACGCCGGTGACCCGGCCCAGCAAAAAAATCACTGCCCGGTCATATTCTTTGACGATGCGTATCGACAGTGCCAGAAAAATGACCACGATAAGGCCAATTGAAATCAGGGTAGTGGATTCCATGCGAACTCCTTGGATTGGCGGTTGCTTATCTGAAAAATAGGGGGGTAAGCGGGCGGATCGCGGGT
>CAIUWU010000317.1 GCA_903902945.1 uncultured Pseudomonadota bacterium | reverse complement strand
CCATGGCGGCAAATGAAATACTGGCCGGCGCCTCGGAAATCCCTTGAATCAGGCCGGTATCCTGACTGGGAAAAAAGCCTTTAGGAATAATGATATACAAGGCAATGGTCAATAACAGGGTCAGCACCGCCACCAGCAAGGTGATGCCCTGATGCCGCAATACCCAGCGCAGACTGTGTTCGTAGCAGGCAATTAGGCGGTCAAAAAAATCAGTTGCCGTTTTGGGCTGAGGCGGATGTGAGCGCAGAATCTTGGCGCACATCATCGGTGTCAGGGTCAGTGAAATTACCCCTGAAATCAAAATCGAAACTGCCAGCGTGATGGCAAATTCGCGAAACAGACGGCCCACGACATCGCCCATGAATAATAACGGAATCAAAACCGCAACCAGCGAGATGGTCAGCGAAATAATGGTGAAGCCGATTTGCTCAGAGCCTTTTAAGGCGGCCTTTAACGGCGATTCACCTTTTTCAAGATAACGGGCGATATTTTCGATTACTACGATGGCGTCATCGACCACGAAGCCGCTGGCAATGGTCAGGGCCATCAGCGTCAGATTGTTGATGCTGAAATCGGCCAGATACATGGCGCTGAAGGTACCCACCAGTGACAACGGCACGGCAACTCCGGGAATAATGGTGGCGGGGATATTGCGCAAGAAGACAAAGATCACCATCACTACCAGCGCTACGGCTAGCATCAGCTCAAACTGGACGTCATGCACTGAGGCACGGATGGTCACGGTCCGGTCGGTCAGTGCTTCCAGATCGATAGCTTGCGGCAAGCCGGCTTTCAATTGCGGCAGCAGTTGTTTGATGCGGTCGACTACTTCAATCACGTTGGCGCCCGGCTGGCGCTGAATATTGACCAGCACACTGGCATGCTGATTGGCCCAGGCGGCCAGTCTGACGTTTTCGACTGAATCGACGGCATTGGCGACATCGCTGAGCCGGACTGGCGCGCCATTACGGTAGGCAATTACCAGTTCACGGTATTCAGCGGCAGAGCGCAATTGGTCATTGTTATCAATCATCGCCGATTTCAGCGGGCCGTCGAACATGCCTTTGGGTAAATTGACATTGGCAGCGGTAATTGCCAAACGCAAATCTTCCAGGCTGAGGTTATAAGCCGACAAGGCTTGATAGTTGGCCTGGATACGCACTGCCGGTCGTTGTCCACCGCTGATGCTGACCTGACCGACGCCGGGTAGCTGGGCAATTTTTTGTGCCAGCCGGGTATCGACCAGATCTTCGACCTTGGACAATGGCAGGCTGGCCGAGCTTAACGCCAACGTCAGAATCGGTGCATCAGCCGGATTGACTTTGTTATAAATCGGCGGCATCGGCAGATCGTTGGGCAGGAAATTGTTGGCGGCATTGATAGCGGCCTGTACCGTCTGTTCAGCGATATCGATATCCAGTTTCAAGGCGAACTGCAGGGTGATGACCGAGGCACCGGCAGAACTGCTGGATGACATTTGTTTTAGTCCCGGCATCTGACCAAACTGACGCTCCAGCGGTGCGGTAATGATCGAAGTCATTACTTCCGGGCTGGCCCCGGGATAAAGGGTGGTGACCTGTATGGTTGGATAATCGATTTGTGGCAGTGCTGAAATTGCCAATAGCCGGTATGCCAACAGACCGGCCAGCAGCAGCGCCACCATCAGCAGCGAAGTGGCGATCGGTCTTTGGATGAATGTTTGGGAAGGATTAAAGCTGAAACTGGATAGTTGTGAGCCGGACATGATTACGGTTTTCTTCGCCCACGGCGTGCTTGAGCATCGGTTTTATCGGTTTGCTCCTCAGGTTGAGCGGCTGCGGTTGCCGGCAGATTCACGGTAATGCCTTCCCGTAATTTGTCGGCACCATCAGTCACCACTTGCTCTGAGGGGTTTAAGCCCTGGGTTATGACTATCGCGCCGTTTTCGCTGGGACCGGTTTTGACCGGTTTGACGGTGACAGTCTGGTCAGCGTTAACCACATAGACAAATGCGCCGTTAGCACCTTGCTGAATTGCCGCAGTTGGCACTGTCACCACATTGCGGAGTGTGTCCAGTTTCATTCTGATATTGACGAACTGGTTGGAAAACAGCTTGCGTTCCTGGTTATCGAACTGTGCCTTGAGTTTAATGGTGCCGGTATTGGCATCTATCTGATTGTCAACGGCAAGCAGCTGGCCGCTGGCAAGCTGGTGATTGCCGGAACGGTCAAAGGCATCAACACTGAAGTTGGGCTGATCGTGCCAGCGTTGCATAATCGATGGCACGACGTCTTCCGGCAAGGTAAAAACAACGCTGATCGGTTGTAACTGGGTAATCACTGCCATGCCATTGGTATCGCTGCTGCGGATCATATTGCCCTGATCGACCAGTCTTAGACCGATGCGTCCGGCTACCGGCGCGGTGATATGGGCATAACTGAGTTGCAGTTTGGCGTTTTCTACCAAGGCGCGATCAATTTCAACCGTTCCCTGATATTGTTTGACCAGGGCCGACTGGGTGGCGGTTTGTTGCGGGGCTATTGAGTCCTGATCCAATAAAGTCTGATAGCGGCTTAAATCAATCTGAGCGTTTTTCAGCAATGCTTCATCGCGCATCAACTGACCTTGTGCTTGTTGTAACTGTACCTGATAGGGGCGGGGATCAATTTGTGCCAGCACTTCGCCCTGTTTGACATACTGACCTTCGGTAAAGTTGACTTTAACCAGTTCACCATCGACCCGCGAACGCACGGTGACAGTATGCAGGGCGGTCACGGTGCCCAAACCATTCAGATAAACCGGCATATCAGCAAGCTGGCTGATGGCGACTGCAACGGTCGGAGTCTGGTTTTCAAATTTTGAGCCGCCAGCTTTATTTTTTTTGAAGCCACCGTGAGCATCCTCCGAGGAGGATGTGGTGGCGCGGATACCGATAATCACGCCCATGATCAGAATGCCGCTTATGATCAGCAGCCAGCGGGGTTGTTTGATAAAGGCAAGCAGTGAAGATAATTTCGAAGCGGGCATATAGTGATTCAATTCAGTCCAAATTGGTGCCCCCATCCATGGGAGCTAGTGAGTATGCCACTTTAGTAATGCGGTAAACTTATTTTTCAAGTGTCACGAAAGCCATTTTAGCAATACCTGCATGTTGCACGGTAGCCATTACTTCCGCGACTTTGCCGTAACTAATCGCCTGATCGGCCCAGATATGCACGGCGACTTCCGGATTTTGCTGTAACTCGTTGCGTAAAGTGGTTTCCAGTGCTTCTAAATCGGTAATCGGATTTTTATTCAACGTAATCACACCACTGGCATCGACACCCAGTTGTAAAGGCTGTTTTTGCGTATCCGGTGTGGTTGAGGTGGTTTTGGGTAAGGCGACATTGACCGATTGCGTCATTAGCGGTGCGGTAACCATCAGAATGATCACCAACACCAGCATGACATCGACTAAAGGCGTGACATTGATTTCACTGACAGCATCATCGTCATCACTATTGGTTTTAAAACCCATTGTTAACGCTCCTTAGTCTTTGTCAGTGAAAGCAATGTGCAAGAACCCGTCTACAAAATGCTCAAGTGAAGCACGGTGGTGTTTGGCGCGACGGATGAAAAAGTTGTAGGCCAGTACTGCCGGTACGGCAACCGCAATACCGATCGCGGTTGCGATCAAAGCATCACCGATAGGGCCGGCAACCACTTCCAGGCTGGATGAGCCGCTGGCGCTGATCTGATGCATAGCGTGCATGATGCCCAGAACGGTGCCGAACAAACCTACGAATGGTGCGGTGCTGCCGATGCTGGCTAACATGGTCAGGCCAATTTCAATTTGGGTTTGTTCTAGTTGCGTCTGGCGTTTTAGGGCTTGTTCCAGCAAATCACGCGGTGCACCGCGGAATTTGAGTCTGATCGATTGTTCGGACAGGCGCAGTTGCTTCAGCCATTCAAAACCAATTTTGGCCACCCGGGCTTTGGAGCCACGCTGAATATCGTTCGGTAAACGTTCGGCGGCTTTTAAATCAGAAGCATCCCAAAAAGCTTCACTGTATTGATGGTTATATTGTTTGGTTTTCGAAAACTGCCAGATTTTGAACAAAATCAATACCCAGGTAATGACCGAGAAGGCCAGCAGGGTATAAAGGGTGGCATCGATAATAATATTGGGATCAATATGATGGGGCATTCAAATCTCCTGATTTTTCAAAATTTTATCCAGATTATGTTGCAGTATTTTTACCGCAGATTCTTATATGACTTAATCACGCAAGGTAAAAACAATCGGTACGATCACGGTGCTGGCAACGGCGGTGTCGCCGCGTTTGGCAGCAATGAATTTCCACTTTTGAACCGCTTCCACTGCTGACTCATCCAGCATTTCATGACCACTGCTGGTTTCGACGCTGACGCTCAGTGCAGTGCCTTCGGCGGATACCTGTACTCTCAGCATCACTTTGCCTTGCCAGCCACGGCTTTTGGCTATCGCCGGATAGTCCGGTTTAGGATTATGCAGATAATTGGCGCGGAAACTGGCTTCGGTGAAGGCAGTGGCTGCCGCCGCCGCTGCCGCAGCAGCCGCACGCGCCGAGGCGGCGGCTTCGATTTCAGCAGCAGAAGGCTCTGGTGGCGGTGGAGTCGGGCTGGGCGGCGCATAATCCGGCGATTTTTGCACCACCGGTGCCGGTTTTTTAACCACTGGCTTCGGTATTGGTTTGACAACCGGTTTCGGTTTCGGTATCGGTGGGGTGGGAGCCGGTGGTGTAGCAACCGCTGGTTTGGGGGCTGCGACACTGATCAGCGAGACCTCCATCGGCAACGCCTGCGCTTCGGTGAATTTTTCTTCCGGTGCCAGAAACCACATCAGTGCATAGATATGGGTTAGCGTTACCAGAATGGTTAGCAGGCTGATGATGTTGTTTGGCTTTTCTTCGCCAAACAAGGGTTGCCACCATGCCGCAGCCGTTGGTGCGGTATGCGCTTTAATGGCTGCAGAATTATGAGGTGTGCTCATAGCGTTAAACAGAACCTCTTCTTCTTGTGTAGAACGATACATAAACCATGAAATCTATGAAAAAACCTGAGGGAAGCAATTTGAAATTAATTGATGGCTCTAAACTGATAGCCGTCGTCGGTTTGCCAGGACAGATAAATGTCATCGCCGTCCGTTAACAGAAAACCATAATCGGCCTTGTTTTTGGTGCTGCCGATGGTTTTGGGTTCGGACCAGGATTCACCGTTGTCGTCACTGTGAATGCCGCGGATTAAATTGCTGGTGCCGTCAAATTCAGACCAGATGATCGCAACCTGGTTGCCCAGCACGGCAATATGAGGATGTTTGGCGCCCTGATTGCCCAGTGGATAGGCCGCTGAATAGTTTTTTCCCTGGTCATCGGAATAACTGTAGAACAGGCCTTGGTGATCTGTGGCGCCACTAAACCAGGCAATGTGATAGCGTCCGTTATCATCAATCGTCAGGGCAGGTCCATGATGCGGACAGGCCTCAATTTTCCAGTTGTCGACACTGGCGCGTTTTAATTCGCCCGGGGTGTTCCAATCTTTGAATTTTATTAAGGCCTGATCGCGAATCTGGCCATCAAATACGTGACGCCACAGGACTACCGGCAGATTGTCACGATCCAGGGCGATGCCAATCCGGCAGCATTCACAACTATGCGGGGAAACAGTTTTATTGGCACTGAAATGCGCTCCGCCATCATGGGACCAGCTGTAATAAACCGCAGTGCCCAGAAAGTCATGCTGGGCGGCTTTGGCCTGTTCTTTGTCACGGGCATCTAGCCAGGCAATGAAAATTTCGCCGTTGTTGCCGATCAGCAAGTCATCGAAGCGATGGCTGATGATATCCAGATTGTCGTTAATCGTCACCGGTTTGCTAAAGGTTTTGCCGTGATCGCTTGAGCGGCTGAAGCGAATGTGTCCGGTATGGCGTTTTTCCAGGGCTTGTGTCCAGGTCAGATAAATATGGCCTTGCTGGTCAAGTTTGATTTTGGGTCGGTATTCGCCATTGGCCGCAATATTTTCGGCTTCGGCGTTGACCTTGACCGGCTCAGAAAAATGGCGGCCTTGATCGGTAGAAGACTGAATATAAAGATGATGAGCGCTGGCCCAGACGATCCAGAGTGTGCCTTGTGCATCGAAGGTGGCGGTTACTGTATCGGCACAATTCACTGCTGCCGGATTACTCAGACATAAAGATTGCTTGTCAGTCGGGGTTGCTGTGCCCGAATTGTTGCCCGCTTGCGTCGCATGCGGTTTAACAAGGTCCTGACTGCAGGCATTCAGCATTAAAAATGCAAGAATTATGGTGAGATTGTGACGTGCTTTCATTAGTGCTTGAGAGTAACTGTTACGGACATAGGTCGATATAAAGCAATATTCTTGCCAGTTTTAAAGTAGAGTCAGGCGACCAGGAAAAGCGTTACATTTTAAGGTGTTACAGCTATCTGATTTCAATCGGCAGCGAGCTTTGTCAGTCATTAAATTAAACTATGTCAAATGACTCAAAAATCCAGGCAAAGCAGGTGATATGACTCGATGACGATTATTGTTCGAGTTGATCCACTCGGTTTTCCAGCACCTTAAATTTTTGCAGCAGTTCCGGTAGCTTACTGAGTGCTGCCAGCTCTTTCCAGGCTAGTTTGCGATCTTTGGCGGGGCTACCCCAGACCTGGGCGCCCGGTGCAACATCTTGCGATATACCGCTTCTTGCCATTACCACGGCACGACTGCCAATTTTGACATGGTCGGCAACCCCGGAACTGCCGGCCAGAATGGCGCCGTCTTCGATGGTACAAGACCCGGAAATGCCTGATTGTCCGCAAATGATGACATTGCGTCCAACTACATTGTTATGGCCGAGTTGTACCAGATTGTCGATTTTGCTGCCAGCGCCGATCCGGGTGGCACCCAAAGCGCCACGATCGATACAAGTGTTGGCGCCAACTTCGACATGATCATCAATGATGACATTGCCGACATGCGGCACTTTGACATGCTGATTGTTGCGGAATTTATAGCCAAAGCCGTCAGCGGCAATAATCGCACCGGCATGAATGATGACGTGGTCACCGATGATGGTATTGTCATAAATGACGGCATTGGCATGAATCAGACAATGCTTACCAATGTGAACATTATTACCAATCCGGGCACCGGGATGAATCGTGGTTGCATCGCCAATCTGGCTATGCTGGCCGATGCTGACAAAGGCACCGACATGAACATTGTCGCCCAAGTGAGCGCTGGGTTCGATTGCCGCCTGGCTGGAAATGCTGCGGATTAAAGCAGCTTCTGGATGCAACAGCTTGACGGCCTGCAGAAAACTGATTTCAGGATCTTGGCAGATCAGCAAAGTCAGTTGTTGCGGGTAATCGTCTCGCTCAGGTGTTTCGGCAATAAAACAGGCCGAGGCTTGGCAGTCTTTCAGGTATTTCTTGTATTTGCCGTCACTTAAGACAGTCACTTGCTGAGATTGTGCCGACATAATGTCAGCGGCTGAGCTCAGTTCGATATCGCTATTGCCCAGTATTTCTGCGTTGCAGTGCTTGGCAAGGTCGGTAATCAGCATGATTATTCCTTTTTCCAGATTCCAATAATATGAGTGAAATCATCGGTCCACGGTTGCATATCAAACGTGATCGGTAATTTCTGCCAGCGTCCCAGACGGCTTTGCTGCAGGCGCTGGAGGCGTTCAGGCGTTTTGGCAATGACCACCCAGTCGGTGGCTACTACCAGCGGCAGGTCGGTTTCAGGTTTGAATTCCTGAAGCAGAGCGGCCAGATGTAAGGTGTTGACATGATCGGCCATTACGTTTTTGATCGCCAGATGGCGGTTGGTAATGTGGAATGCCAGTAAGCCGTCATCTTTCAGTTTGCTGAAATACAGCGTCAATGCTTCCCGAGTCAGCAAATGGGTGGGTACCGCATCTGAGCTGAAGGCATCCATAATCAGCAGATCGAAACTGTTATCGGCTTCTTTACTCAGTGACAGGCGCGCATCACCGATAATCATCTCGGCATGCGGCGCGCAACGGTTCAGGTAATTGAACCATTGCGGATTACTGGCAACTTCCACCACCAAGGGATCGATTTCGTAAAAACGCCAGTGTTGTTGTGGTTTGCTGTAACAGGCCAAGGCGCCGGCACCCAGACCCACGGCACCGATCTGCCATTGCTGGTTTTCCTGGTCGAATTCACTGAACAACTGGCCAATCGGGCCGGGACGACTGTAGTAAGTCAGCGGTGTGGTGATGTTGGCGGCGGTCAGGCGTTCGGCACCGTGCTTGGTGGTGCCGTGGTAGAGTTCGCGGACTGTTTCCGGGCGTTGGTTTTCATCGGCAATCACCGATTCACGCACCGACAGCACACCAAAAAAACTGCGTTTTTGATACAAAGTGCTGGATGCCAGGTTGTGCAGGCCAATAGTGAAAAATAGAATCACGGCGGTCAATCCACCAAGACCGACCGGGCTGTTACGCAAGGCGTAGCTGAGTCCGGCCATTAAAATCAGTGCGCCGCCGACGATATCCAGATAGTCGAACAAGGCGTTGGTATTCAGATAAATCAGCAGTCCGGTGACCAGGAGCAGCGCCGGAAAAATCAGGTTTTTCAGGGACTCGCCGTTGAACACGCCGGGACGTAGAAATAATGCCGCCACGATCATCAGCGGATATTCATAAACGGCATTGAATATGAACGGCGCAATGAAAGTATTGAACAAGCCGCCCAGCATGCCGCCAAATGACATGATCAGATAATAATGGGTCAGATAGTGGGTATGAGGACGTTGTCTGGCCAGTTCACCGTGGCAGACCATCACTGCCAGGAAAAAAGCCAGCAAATGCAGGATTAAATCCAGCCAGTAAGGCAAAACTGCCGGATTGATAAACGAGTAGGCGATGAAGATCATCAGCCAGGCCGGTTGTGCCGCCAGCATCAGCGGATGGATGCGATCGGCCCATTTTGAAAACACCACAATGAAACTGAGCAAATATAAGGTCAGCGGCACAATCCATAACAAAGGCACCGAGGCAATATCGGTGCTGATAAATTGAGTCAGGCCCAGCAGCAGCGTGGAGGGTACAAAAGCCAGCGCCAGCCAGTGTAATTGTTGGCCGATGCTGAGCGGTGCAAATTCGGCTGGCTCAACTTCGATGTTGCTAGGCTCGGCAGCGGTTGGCTGCCGGCGCCACAATAAAACCGCGCAGCCGATCACAAATAGACATAAGCCGGCGTAACCAGCACTCCATAACAGTCTTTGATGACTAAGGCCAATGTTGGGTTCGATCAAAAACGGGTAACTGAGTAATGCCAGCAGACTGCCGGCGTTGCTGGCAGCGTAAAGAAAATAGGGGTCGTGACTTTTATCATGGCCGGTTTTGGAAAACCAGCGCTGCAACAGCGGAGCGGTGGTTGATACGACAAAAAACGGTACACCAATTGATCGAAACAATATGGCAATCAGCCATAAGGTAGGGTTGCTATCAGTCGGTGGATCGATATTGGCGGGTAAGGCTACCGGTAACGCCGCGATGCTGACGATCAGTAACACCGTATGAATCTGGATTTGTCGCTGAATGCTCAGACCGGCGCTGATCCGGTGTGCGTATAAATAACCCAGAAACAATAATGTCTGATAAAACACCATGCAGGTATTCCAAACCGCCGGTGTCCCGCCCAGTAACGGCAACAGTATCTTGCCGAACATGGGTTGCAGAATGAACATCAAAGTCGCACTGAGAAACAGGGTGCTGGCAAATACTAAAACAGGCAGTTTGCTGGTTGTAGGTAGCGGTGTATTCATTATTGATCAAAGGCTTTGAGGCGGTGCAGGGGGGCAATGATAATCCATTTAACCCGGATTGTGGCTGCGAATTAGTCTCTGAGCCGGAGGATGCCGGAAAAGCTAACTATCTGTAAACGCGAAGGGATGCTGGTCTGAGAGGCGAGATACGGGCAATCGCTGTCGACAGCCCGTAGCCATTTTGGCAAGTTTATACAGTGATTTGCTTAGTAAACATCGCGGACATAACGCTTGTCTTTTTTCAGTTGGTTAACGTAGTCAACGGCTTCCAGCAAGGTTTTTTTGCCGTGTTTCTGAATCACTTCATGCAGGGCTTTATCAACGTCTTTAGCCATGTGATAGGCATCACCGCAGACAAAGAAGTAACCGCCTTGTTCCAGCCAGGCCCATAATTCAGCGCCGTTGTTGCGCATTTTGTCCTGGACATAGATTTTTTCCGCCTGATCGCGGGAGAATGCCAGATCCAGCTTGGTCAGCAAACCGCTGTTCTGCATGGCTTCGATTTCATCGCGATAAATAAAATCGGTAGCCGCATTACGGTCACCGAAGAACAACCAGTTTTTTCCACTGGCTTTACGGAAGGCGCGTTCCTGCAGGAAAGCCCGGAAAGGCGCAATGCCTGTGCCAGGGCCGACCATGATCATCGGCAGACTGTCATCATTAGGCACCCGGAAATTATTGTTAGGGGTAAAGAAAATACGCAAGGGAGTCGTTTCGTCCACCAAGTCAGCCAGATAGGTAGAGCAAACCCCTTTGTGATGACGACCATGAGCATCATAGCGGACACTCGCCACTGTCAGATGGACGGTATCCGGATGGGCTTTGCCGCTGGATGAAATCGAATAGGCCCGATGTTGCAGGGGTTTTAACAGATTGATGAATTCAGCGGCTGAAAACTCGACCTGCGGGAATTGCAGCAACAGATCCAGAATGTCGCGTCCCCACAGATAATTCGATAATTGTTCTTTGTCGCCTGAATTCAGAAGCGCATTCAATTCCTGATCGCCGGAACGTCTGGCAATTTCTTCGACAAATTCTTTGCTGGGCAGTTTAATTTCAAAGTAATTCTGCAGGGCAGTGCTCAGACTCATCAGTTCACCGGCAACCGGTTCCTGTTCTGTACCGGTGCAGCCCAGTGTGCTGACAATGCTGCTGACCAGCTCGGGGCAGTTGCTCGGAATCACGCATAAGGCATCACCGGCCTCGTAGCTCAAGCCTGAGCCAGTAATCGAAATTTCGTAATGACGAGTTTCTTTGGATGAATCCAGTGCCGTTACGATCCGGTTGACCAGCAACTTGGCCGGGAACGGATTTTTACGGTTATAAGCTGATTTTGTCGAAGGGCTGCCGGTATCGATAACCGCAGTAGTGCTGGCACCTTCTGCCATCAATGGTACGACTTCGGAAATCCACTGTTCGGCGGGCGCTTCAAAGTCGACATCACAATCAACCCGATCAAGAACCCGGGTAGCACCCAAGGCAGCCAGACGGTTATCCCAGTCGATACCGGCCTGACAGAATAAATCGTAGCTGGTGTCACCCAATGCCAGTACTGAGAATTTGAGGTTTTCCAGGCGCGGTGCGCTATCACTATTGGCTGCCTCCCAGAGCATTTCCGCATTATCAGGCATCGCTCCTTCACCATAGGTACTGGTGATGATCAGCAAATGCTCCATGCCGGCCAGCTGGCTAATGTCGACCTCATCCATACTTTTGACCACTGGTAGCAGGCCGTGGGCTTTGGCACTGTTGGCGGCATCGTTAGCCAGCGACTCTGAGTTGCCGGTCTGAGTGCCGTACAAAATGTATAGACTGCGGGCATTGCTTGCATCAATACTCGAAGCGCTTTGCAGCATATGGCTATGCATGCCGGCAAAAAAGCCGCTCAACCATGCACGCTGAGTATCGCTATAAGGTGCATTTTCAGGGATAAAAGGTAGTTTCATGTTCACCGTCGTTGGCCAGTCTCGGCCCCTGTCACATAATTAACTTGCATGAAGGCCGGATAAACCGGCCTCCCATCAGGATCTTAAAGCGCTGGCTGTTCCAGCAGGTCTTTCACAATTGCCAGGCTTTCCAGGCTTGTCTGGTTGTGATCTACCGGAACAACGCCTGCCAGCGCCTGGCGATTGATGTGGTCTTGTTCAATAATCCAGGCAGTCGAGCCGATTGAATAAATGCTTTGAACATCGCGCAACATCAGCGTGGTTTTGTAATCCTGCAGCCGTTTGGCAGCCATCAGGGCCGCTAACTGACTGTCATTGTACTGGCTGTAGGCTTCACGAATATTCTTGACCAGCGCATCCTGCAGTTTGCGCGGTCTTTCGTTCACCAATCTATAGGCGTGTTTGTCAATCAAGGCCTGAGTCAGCGGCTGACCGGCTTTGTTGAGCTGATCTTTGGCTATTTGCTGGGCTTTATCGATTACCGCATAGCTATTGATCAGTTTCAGAGTCAGTTCGCCATCGGTGTCGCCATAAGCAGGAATCGCGCCTTTGAACAGTGGCTGGCCAGTTGTATAGGCCTGTTTGATCTGGGCAATCTGTTGCTGGGCGAAATCAACCGACAGTTCTTCGATCATGGCTTTGCGATCCATGCTTTTGCTCAGGTATTCGGCTGTTTGGGTTCTGTTCAGCCACAATGGCAAGGCAAATCTGAAATATTGGCGCTGGTTGCTCCAGTCAGCCAGGATTGCTTTGGCTTTTGCCGAGTCGGTGTACTCGATGTGCTGTTCCAGCATATACAGAATGAACTGTTCATGGCTTTTCGCTAGATCGGAATCTTCACTCAGTGAATGAATCGAGACCGAGGTGTCATCATACAGATTGATCAGTTGGTTATCAGGGTCGTACTGGTAGGCATTGCCACCCGACATACCGGTGCAGAAGCCTTTGCCAAAACCGCCCAGATTCAGCACAGCGCCGTTGATCATGTATTCACAGGCAAAATCGCCCACACCTTCGACTACTGCCATCGCCCCTGAATTACGGACCGCAAAACGGTCACCGGCTTCGCCGTTGATGAACATTTTGCCGCCGGAAGCGCCAAATAATGCAAAGTTACCGATTAAGACGTTTTCACCCGCGTGATTCGAGCCACCGCCGGGCGACTTGATGATAATGGTGCCACCGCAAGCGGTTTTGCCGACACCATCGTTACAGGTACCGGTATGCTCCATGCGGATGCCGTCGTTATTGAAAGCGGCATAGCTTTGGCCGGCCGAACCGTGAGTCCGGATGGTAATTGTGTCATCGGCCAGATAACGGCGACCATGCTGGTTGGTGTAAATAATGTTGGAACTGGCCAGTTGTTCCGGGCTGATCTGGTAAGCCAGGAAGCGTTCCAGATCAATCGAGGCTTGACCGCCCACTGTTTTATTGCGGTTGTTCAGTTTGAATTCAGGGCCTTCGATGACAATCCGTTTCTGCTGTTTATCGAACAAGTCAGCTTTGATCCGGGTAAAAATCTGATCATCGATTGCAAAATCTTTTTCCAGATAAACCGGTTTGTCGATTTTGATTTCATTGACTTCGGCCAGCAGTTTTTGCAAATGAATCTGGCCGACCATGCTCGGATGATCGATTAAATGCAGCAATTCGGTTTTGCCGCGGATTTCACGCAGACTGCTGTAGCCCAGTTCGGCCAGAATTTCACGCACTTCGTGAGCCAGATTCATAAAGAATTGCGCCAGCACTCGCGGGTCGCCTTTGAATTCTTCATGTGCCGTGGTCAGACCGGCTGGGCAGCGGATGTTACAGTTTTTCGCCATCACGCAGCGTAGCATCATCAGTGCGGTGGTGCCGAATTCAAACGAATCGCCACCCAGGATTGCTGATTTGACAACGTCATTACCGTTCTGGTGGGCAGCGCTGCAACGCAGAATGACTTTGTCACGCAAGCCGTTGGACGCCAGGGCCTGATGTACTTCGGCAATGCCGATTTCAGGCGAACGACCAGTGTTTTTCAGACTGGTAACCGCAGCCGCACCTGTACCGCCAGTATTGCCGGCAACGTTGATGACATCAGCGCCCGCTTTGGCAACGCCGACCGCAATCGTGCCGATACCTTCCGAAGATACCAGTTTGACGATGACCCGTACGCGTGCGGCTTTGGCATCGTGAATCAGCTGGCCCAAATCTTCAATCGAATAGGTGTCGTGATGCGGAGGCGGGCTGACCAATTCCACTTTCGGTGTGCCGCCTCGTAAGGCCGCAATTTCCACCGATACTTTAGGGGCGGGCAACTGGCCACCTTCACCGGGTTTAGCGCCTTGGCCGATTTTGATTTCGATTTCTTCCAGATTAGGATCGGCCAGATAGCCGGCCCAGACGCCGAAACGACCAGAAGCAAACTGCTTGATTTTGCTGGAGCGGAGCGTACCAAAACGGCTGGAATGCTCGCCACCTTCGCCGGAGTTGCTCATCGCGCCGGCAATATTGGTGCCTTGGGCTACCGCCTCATGGGCTTCGGCCAGCAGGGCGCCGTGACTCATAGCCCCGGAGGCGAAAGTCGGCGTGATTTCATGCGCCGGTTGTACTGAAGCCAGATCTATAGCGGCCCGCGCCGTGCGAATATTGCTTAGATAAGCATGAATCGGCGCAGCGGTATCATGGCAGTCCACAGTCAAAGCATCATTGTTAATGCTGATCGCGAAGCTGTTGCCAGCAAAGCGCGCTGTCAGATGATCAGCTAAGGCTTGCAGACGAACAGCGCTATTGTCGTTAGTCAGGCTGATACTGAATGAGCTTGGGGCTTCTCTGCTAATGGTCAGGCCGCGAATCAGGAAATTATTGTTGCCAGCCAAGTCTTGGGCGCCCAATAGCCGATCAAAATCGGCTTGTGTGGCAGCTGATTCGATATTGGCCGGAAACGCCATCACGTCACGCAATGCAGCCGGACGGCTGGTACGTTCCTGTTCCAGATTGCCGCTGAAGCTCCGATAAGCCGGAGTAATGCCGAAAGTATCGATTTGTTCCGGGGTGCGTTTTTGGTAACCAAAGTCCAGATAAGCGGTGTCGCTGGCTTCAGGGGCGTGTTGCGGAATATACAAAATGGCTTCATCAGTCATGTTGATATATTCGCGCACCGCCGTGTTGCCGAATGTATGTCCGGCACCTTCCTGACGTTCTTTGAACAAACCTAAGAAAGGAATGTCATGTTCAGATTGCACTGACAAGGCTTTGTGATGCCATTCGCTGGCACTAGCGGCGATGT
>CAIUWU010000316.1 GCA_903902945.1 uncultured Pseudomonadota bacterium | reverse complement strand
GCAGCAAGCTGGTACTGGAGCTGATTCTTAAAAAGACCTAATCCAGAATCTTCAACCCCGGCGGCAACGCTTCGCCAAACATCTGCTTTTCCTGCTGAGCATCAAGCTGGCGGAAACTTTCCACCATGTCCAGCCATGAAGCGGGCGCTTTAGCCTGTTTCAGCTTATTGATCACCTGCAGGCGCAAATCATCATCAATATCCCTGGCCCGATCATCGCAACGCCTTGCCAGCAAAGTGGCCGCAAACGCCGCCTGCGGCTGCTTTTTCCAGTCGATCAGCAATAACTGCTGCAGCCAGATACCGACCACAGCCGGCCCAATCACATCATGATGATGACCATGAAACAACTCTCTGGCACCGATGCGCCCCAGCGCCCACCAGCTTTGTTCAGGCTCACCGGCTTTCTGCAGCCGCTTTAACAACCATTCGCCCAGCTGCGTCTTATCTGTCACCGGCAAGTGTTCCAGCACCGCAACCAGACGCACCATATCTTCGTAACTACGCACTGCCAGCTGCTTGCTGACGCCGGGCTGACGGGCTGCGGCAGGATCAATGAATTTATCGATGTCGCCGAAAATTCGCGACTGCGCTTCTGCGGTCAATCCACCGGCTACCCGCCGCCACAAAGTCCACCATTCCGCCCAGTTCTGCTTGTCGCTGATAAATTGCAAACCTTCCGGATACAGTTTCCACAACTGCTCGATTCGCCACTCGTCCAGCGGATATCCAAATCCGGGCCTTAAACAGAAACCGGTCAGACTCAACCATAAACGCTCATGCGCTTCGGTCCGCCGCCGGTACTTGGCACCTTCCAGCAAGGCATTGAACAGCTCACGCAATACCGGCGTAGTCCATTCGGCGCGCGGCAATTGCAAAATCTTTTCCAGATCGGCACGCAACGTTTTTACAGCCTGCGGATCGATCTGCCTGGACTTGGCGCCAAACACCTGCTGAATGGCCTGAATCGCCTGCGGCAACTGCGCCGGCAAGGCAACATCACTGATGACAGACGGTTTTTGATGCCTGACTTGGAACTCAAGATCCCAGCGCTGCTCGGGATTTTCGACCGCGATGCACTGTAACTGCAAGGTTCCCAGCTCGCTGTAAGTTGCCGACAAACGCACCTTGATTTCCTGCTTCTGCTGGCCTTGCAGCGCTATCGCCAGCGGCGGCAAACTATGAAACTGCTGATCATCCAGCAGCACCATTTCACCGGGCTGATACAAAGTGTCACCACTATTCGATAACAAATGAAACTGCACCGGCTGGCCGACCCGCAACGCAAACTGCCGGTCATTGAGAATAATCTCCTGACCCTCTTCACTGGCCTTGGGCAAAATACAGATACCGTGCTTATGCTGACTGTCATCCCGGTCCACCCGCAAGAAATAACTGCGCGCAGCGCCACCGGCAATTTTGCCGCGATTGCTCAGTCGGGCTTGAGCATAAGCCACGGCGCCATACGCCACCGCCAACTCGGGATGCGGATTATCCAGCACCAGCGGCGGGGCATGCTCGCTCCACTGCGCCAGCACTTGCTGCAAGCGCTGCACCAGCAAATCACTACGAAACACCCCGCCATTCAGCAACAAGGTATCGGGTACGCCATGCTCAGCCTGCAAAGCGGTTTTGGCGGTTTGCCAGTGTTGCTGTAAAAAAGCGGCAATATGCTTGCTGATAGCGGGATCGGAGGCATAAGGCAAACCAAATTCCACCACCGCGCTGCGTTTTCTGTCGGGCAAATCCTGCAAACCCGACAATGGCAAAAAGCCCTCCAGCGCCATTTGCCTGACTTCCTCACGACTCAACTGGGTACTGCGGGTTCCACCGATTAATTGACTGCCGCTGCCTAGCAGTGTAATCGCTGCAAACTCGGGCGCATTGGCAGACAACAATAATTCCTTAGCGATTCTCGATTGTTCGATCAACTGAGCAAATTCGGCGGCGGACAGTTTTTTATCGCCCAGCCGCAAACGGCTCTCGGCCAGATGCGCCAGCGCCAGATCGATATTGTCACCACCGAGCAATAAATGATCACCTACCGCTATCCGCTGCAGCGTGGGTTTGGACTGACCATGATCAATTCTGATCAGCGTGAAATCGGTAGTACCGCCACCGACATCACAGACCAACATCAGGCGACGATCAGACAAACGCTGCGCCAGATCATCCTGATGCCGACGTAACCAGTCATAACAGACTGCCTGTGGCTCTTCCAGCAACCGCACCTGACCAATTCCCGCCAGTCTGGCTGCCTCTAATGTCAGCGCGCGCGCCGATTCATCAAACGAAGCCGGCACGGTAATCACCACCGATTGCTCGCTAAGCAATGCCTCGGGAAACCGCTGATCCCAAGCACTTCTGACCTGCGCCAGATAACTGGCACACGCCGCCAGCGGTGACACTTTAAACACCGACTCATCACTGCCCCACGGCAAAATCGCCGCAGTCGGATCAATATCGGTATGCGACAACCAGCTCTTGGCACTGGTAACCAGGCGTCCCAGCGATTTAGCTCCCAAATGACGGGCGGCCTCACCGAGAACCGCACTGTCTTCTGCCGCCAGACACAGCACATGGTCACCCAACTCGCCAATGGCAGGATGATAACGAACCGAAGGCAGCAAAGGCCGGTCGGCAACTTCACCGGGGGCTATTTGCTGAGGGATTGGAAATAACAGAATCGACCGGGCCGGATCCTGTTGGTTGGCATAGGCAACGACCGTATGAGTGGTACCCAAATCGATACCGACCAGATATTGAGAGCTGTTCATGGAAATTATTATTGTTGTTAGTGTTAAACCAGACCTGACCAGAAAGACAGGATAACAGCCTTATGAAAAAAACAAACTAGCGACTGACTCCCGATAAGAAAGGCACAAACAGCACCGGCTCGATCACTTCGTCTTCAAAACCGTACTGCGTCCGAGTAATGCGATGCAGCAGCTGGCCGGCTTCATTGCCAACCGGAATTACCATCACGCCGCCAATCGCCAGTTGTTCCAGCAAGGCTTGCGGAATTTCCTGGGGCGCTGCAGCGGCCAGAATTCCATCAAACGGCGCCTGTTCCGGCCAACCCCAGCTACCATCGCTGTGCTTAAAGCCAACCGTTTTCAGATTTAACTGCCAGAGGACATCGCGGGCTTTTTTCATCAACGGCGCAATTCGTTCCACGCTGTACACCTGATCGACCAGTTGGGCCAGGATTGCCGTCTGGTAACCGCAACCGGTACCAATTTCCAACACTTTATGTGGCCGATTTTTTTCAAGTAACAACTCGGTCATTTTGGCGACGATGTAGGGTTGGGAAATGGTCTGATTGTGTCCAATCGGCAGCGCGATATCTTCATAAGCCCGACTTGCCAGCGCTTCATCGACGAAAATATGCCGGGGAGTTTCCGTCATTACCGCCAATACATCCTGATTACTGATCCCCTGTTGCCGCAAACGCGTGATCATGCGTTCACGGGTACGACGGGAAGTCATGCCTATTCCTTCTATGCTGCGACTCATTCCTTTAGGTCTCCGTAATCAACCAGTCTGTCAAATGCTGCAAACGCTCATGGCGGGTTAAATCGAGCTGTAACGGGGTAATCGACACGTAACCATTCTTGATGGCATCAAAATCGGTTCCCGGACCGGCATCCTGCTCGGCGCCCGGAGGTCCCACCCAGTAAATAGTATGGCCACGCGGGTCGGCCGACTTGATCACAGGCTCAGCTTTATGGCGCTGACCGAGACGGGTTGCCAGAAAGCCTTTCAGCTCTGACAAGGGCAAATCGGGCACATTGACATTCAGCAAAGTATCGTCGGGCAACGGCTGACGCATGATCTTCTGCATCAGGGTCACAGCCACCTGGGCTGCGGTCTCGAAATGCCTTGGATTACTCGAGGCCAGTGAAATGGCTATCGCCGGCAGACCGAGAAAGCGACCTTCGGTTGCCGCCGCGACCGTCCCCGAATACAAAACATCGTCGCCTAAATTGGCACCGTGATTAATCCCGGCAAATACCATATCAGGCTCTGGATCCAGTAAACCGGTAATTGCCAGATGCACACAATCGGTTGGAGTACCATCAACCCGCACAAAACCGTTTTCGCACCGCACTGCTCGCAACGGCATTTCCAGAGTCAGCGAGTTACTGGCCGCACTGCGGTTACGGTCGGGCGCCACCACGGAAACGCGGGCATAAGATTGCAAAGCCGTGGCCAATACTTGAATACCTTGCGCCTGATAACCGTCATCATTGCTAATGAGAATGTGCATACTGCTGGAAAAGCCTTTAAAATTCGGCCATCTTAGCAAAAAAAGCTTAAAACCAGCAGCTTACGTGACAAAAAAAACCACTACCGCCGATGATTCCGCCTTATTCCGCGCCAGCGTCGGCAAGGTCCACAGCCTGACCCATAATTCGGTAATACTCAAACCTGACCAGCGCCCGCGCCCGGTGCCGCGAACCAAAACACCGGATAATAGCGACCCCTTGCAAAATAGTGTCGACGATGGCCTTGAAACCTTGTTTCAGGAAGACAAGATGGCTTTCCTGGCGCCCGGCGTACAAAAAAATCTGCTAAAGAAACTCCGCAAAGGCCAGTATGGACTGGATGCCGAGATTGATTTGCATGGCTTCAACAGCCGCGAAGCGCAACACCGGCTGCTGCATTTTCTGCAATCCTGTGCCGAAGACGGTCGCCGCAGCATTCTGATTATTCATGGCAAAGGTTATAACTCGCCTAATGCCCAACCAGTTCTGAAAAACGACCTCAATCTATGGCTGCGGCGACACAAAGACGTTCAGGCTTTCTGTTCCGCCCCGCAAAAAGCCGGCGGCGCCGGCGCTTTACTGCTATTACTGAAGTCTTCGGAAAAATTCGGTGACGAAGATGATGGGCTCTGAAACCGGGACGCGGATCCGCTCGCAGCTGAAATATAGATTGAATTTTCTAGCGATTTTCCCTATTCTACAGCGGCATTTTTTGAACCTGGCTGAGCGTATCAATGTAATACCCAGCTCCTTTTAATCATAACGAGAGAACAACAATGAAAAAATCATTCGGTTTGTTAGTCGGCGCTGCTTTACTGGCTTTAAGCGGTCAAGTTGCAGCTAACGAAGCAGAAGAAATCGGTGCGAAAATTTATGAGCGCGCTTTTGGCCGTGGTTGCGGCGCCTGCCACGACATCGCTTCTAACCCACAATTGTCTGCTCTGATCAAAGCCGGCAAATTGCCAAAAGAACAGTTCGCCAGCGTTCTGAAAAACGGCAAAAACGGCATGCCAAAAGCAACTGCAGCGATCATGGAAGTGGGTCCAGTTAAAAAAGCTGGCTACACCGAAGACCAAGCTATCGATGCAATCTACGAATATTTGAAAAAATAATCGTCGCCTTCAAGGGCACAAAAAAAGCCGCCAACGAAAGTCGGGCGGCTTTTTTATGACCTCTGCAATAACCCGGTTATTTGCGCCACCCGCTTAAAGATGACGCAAACTGCCAGCGCTAATTATCTGCCACGTTTTTTGGCAGCAATCCGCATTCTCAAGGCATTCAGCTTAATAAAGCCTTCCGCATCTTTCTGATTGTAAGCGCCGCCATCTTCTTCAAAGGTAGCGATGTTTTCATCGAACAGACTGTTGTCAGCCGATGCCCGTCCCACCACGACTACGTTGCCTTTATACAG
>CAIUWU010000315.1 GCA_903902945.1 uncultured Pseudomonadota bacterium | reverse complement strand
TAGCCCCAGATCCGCCACCACGATTTGGCCACAGTAATCAGCCGCCTGACCGCTATGCAAACCGGGCTTATCGGCGATAAATGTCACCGTCAGCGCTGCCTTGACAGCAATCCCGGCCACATAACCGGTATCAGCCTCTAAGCCTGAAGGAACATCAACCGCAATCACCGGCAGCGCTGCGGCATTGATAACTTCGATTGCCGCTTGATAAAAATCGCTGACCGGCCTGTTCAATCCCACTCCCAGCACCGCATCGACAATCAGCCCGACATCCAATGGCTGCTCAGCTTGCCAGCGCTGAATCGCACCGCCCTGCTCTTTGAACAGCCGGTAACAAACACCGGCATCGGCTTGCAGCAATTCGGGATCAATCAAGCTGTATACGGTGACTCGATAACCGGCTGCCTGGGCCAGTGAGGCAATCACATAGCCATCACCGGCATTATTGCCGGCACCGCAAACCACGCCGATACAGCGATTGTCCGGCCAGCGCCGGGTTATTTCTGCAAACACTGCCTGCCCGGCCCGCTGCATCAGAGTGAGTCCGGAGATTTGCCATTGCTGCATCGCCAGTTGTTCGGCATAGCGAATTTGTTCAACCTGATAAAGTGAGCGATCCAATTGCGACATAAGGAGTTGTGTACAATAAAAAACAGCCCCGGATTATAAAACAAGCCATCATGCCAACCAGCGCCAAAATCGATTTCACCCAATTAACCCAGCAAATCAAAGACTGGGGCCTGAGCCTGGGTTTTCAGCAGGTCGGGATCAGCGATACCAATTTAAGTCAGGCCGAGGCTCGCTTGGATCAATGGCTGGCCCATGATTTTCAGGGTGACATGCACTATATGTCGGCCCATGGACTGAAACGCAGTCGTCCGGCCTTATTGCATCCCGGCACCTGCAGCATCATCAGCGTGCGCATGAACTATCTGTATCCGGCCACCCGCGACAGCCAGCAGTTACTGACCGATCCGGCTGCGGCGTTCATTTCCCGTTATGCGCTGGGCCGCGATTACCACAAAGTGCTGCGTAACCGCCTGCAAAAATTCGCCGAGATGATCAATCAACAGATTGGTGATTTTAATTACCGCGCCTTTGTCGACAGTGCGCCGGTGCTGGAAAAAGCGATTGCCGAAAAAGCCGGGCTGGGCTGGATCGGCAAACATAGCAATCTGATCAACCGTCAGGCAGGTTCCTGGTTTTTTCTGGGCGAACTGTATACCGACCTACCCCTGATCGCCGACCAACCAGCGGCCAACCATTGCGGAGTCTGCCAGGCCTGTATCGAGATTTGTCCGACTCGGGCTATCGTGGCTCCTTATCAAGTTGATGCCAGACGCTGTATTTCTTATCTGACCATCGAACTGCACGGCAGCATCCCGGAAGCCTTGCGCCCCTTGATCGGCAATCGCATTTATGGCTGTGACGACTGTCAGCTGATTTGCCCCTGGAACCGTTTTGCCAAACTGAGCAAGGAGGCTGATTTCGCCCCTCGCCATAATCTGGATCAAGCTACGCTGTTAACTTTGTTTAACTGGACTGAAAGTGAATTTCTGTCTAAAACCGAAGGTTCGGCAATCCGCCGCATCGGTTATAAGCGCTGGCTGCGTAATATTGCGGTAGCGCTAGGCAACGGCCACCGCACGCCCGAGGTGATTACTGCCTTGCGCAACAAACTCGATCAGGCCGATCCGCTACTCGGTGAACATGTGGATTGGGCATTAAAACGCATAAATTCAAGCAATTAACTTTATCCACCCTGATAGTTGTGAAATCCAGACCGACTGTAGCCCAGTTTGGTAGCCAGCGTCTTTTTATTGGATAATGCCCCCTCATTAACTAAATCCCGTTAAATTAAGCGTCTGACTCCGAAACACACTTTAGTGCTGACAACAGTTACTCAATTACAACCGACAGCAACCACAAACCATCCAGAATCAAAAACTTAATGGCAAGACGACCTACGACAAACTCACGAACCCGGCGCAAGAAAAAAACCTCAGGGCGTTCATGGTGGTGGCTGGTAAAAGCGCTGACTCCGATCGTCATTGGCGGCGGTATTTTGCTGTTTTTTTATGTCGGCTATCTCGATTTCACGGTCCGCGAGCAATTTGAAGGCAAGCGCTGGTCAATCCCGGCCCGGGTTTACGCCAGCCCGGTTGAACTGTATGCCGGCGCCAATATCGGTAGCAAAGATTTTGAAGACTTGCTGATACAGCTGCATTATCGCCAAGACCCGCAACTCGAAGGGGAAGGCGCTTACTTTCATAAAGGCAATCAGATTCAGGTTAGAACCCGTAGTTTCAACTTTGGCGATACCAGTCAAGAGAGCCATAGCATTACGGTTAACTTCGCCGGCAACAGTATCGTGTCGATCAAAGACAACGCTGACGCCAGCGAACAAGCTATCGTGCGCATGGATCCGATACAAATCGGCAGCTTTTACCCGACCCGCAAGGAAGACCGCATTCTGCTGAAACTCGATGAAACACCTCAGGCATTGCTGCAAGGCTTGTTTTCAACCGAAGACCGTGATTTTTATACCCACTTCGGACTGTCTCCCAAAGGCATTTTGCGGGCGATGTGGGCCAATGTGAAAGCCGGCGGCCTGGTTCAAGGCGGCAGCACCATCACCCAGCAGCTGGTTAAAAATTTCTTTTTAAGCTCGGAGCGCAGCCTGATTCGCAAAGTCAATGAAGCTTTGATGGCTTTGATTCTGGAATATCGCTATAGCAAAGATGAGATCCTCGAGGCCTATCTGAACGAGATTTTCCTCGGACAAGACGGGGCCAGTGCCGTGCATGGTTTTGGTCTGGCCAGTGAATTCTATTTTGGGCAGTCGCTAAAAAATCTGAATCTGGCCCAGACGGCAACCCTGGTTGCCTTGGTGCGCGGGCCTTCTTATTACGATCCGCGTCGCAACCCGGAACGTTCATTGGATCGCCGCAATCTGGTTCTCGATTCGATGCTGGAAGAAGGCTACATCAGTGCCGAGCAAAACGCCGAAGCCAAACAAGAACCTTTAAACGTTGCCGCTGTTACGCATCGTTCCGCCAATCGCTACCCGGACTTTATCGACTTGGTACGTCGCCAGCTGAAGCAGGAATATAAAGAAGAAGATTTAACTTCGGAAGGCCTGCGTATCGTTACCACGCTGGATACCCGGATTCAGGACACCTTAGAAGCCTCGATTACCAATAAACTCAAACAGCTGGAAAAAAGCCCCAAAAGTCATGATCTGGAAAGCGCAGCTATTGTCACCCGTCGCGATACCGGTGAAATCGTGGCTCTGGCAGGCGGCCGGGAAGCATCGGCCACCGGATTCAACCGCGCACTCGATGCGGTCAGGCCTATCGGTTCTTTAATCAAGCCGCTGGTGTATCTGACAGCACTGGAATTTCCCGACCGCTACACCTTCACCACGCCAGTCAGCGATACCGAGCTGGAGATTGAGGCCGAAAAAGGCAAAATGTGGTCACCGAAAAACTATGATAACCAGCAACATGGCATTGTGCCTCTGCATACTGCATTAGCCAATTCCTATAACATGGCTACCGTTCGTATCGGCATGGATGTAGGTCTGGCGCGAATTGCCAATACACTGAAAGAAATGGGCGTTAGTCGTCCGGTAGATTTATTTCCCTCTTTCCTGCTCGGTGCCTCACCCCTGACGCCGCTGGAAGTGACACAAATGTATCAGACCCTGGCTGGCGATGGTTTTGCTACCCCATTGCGCTCGATCCGCGCCGTGAATGACGCCGAGGGCAAAGCGCTGCAAAGCTATCCCTTCACGGTCAGACAAGCGGTCGATCCGGCAGCCACTTACATTACCAATAGCATTCTGCAAGAAGTGATGCGGGCCGGCACCGGCAAGTCGGCATACAACTATATGCCTGCCGAGATGGGGCTGGCCGGAAAAACCGGTACTACCAACGGCTTGCGGGATAGCTGGTTCGCCGGTTTCAGCGGCGATTATTTGTCGGTGGTCTGGATTGGCCGCGATGATAACAATCCGACCGGTTTGACCGGCGCTACCGGCGCTTTACAAATCTGGAACGATCTGATGCGCCAAATCAGTCATCAGCCTGTCAGACTGATTGCTCCTGATAACATCGAAATGAAATGGATAGACAGCAATAGCGGCTTGTTAAGCTCGGAAACCTGTTTCGGTGCCCGCCTGATACCCTTCATCGAAGGCTCAGGGCCAACCGAATTTACCGATTGCACCGCTGACACGGATATTCATCCTTAAAACGCATATCAAACCAAGGACTTATGTTAAGAACCCTGATTTTTCTGTTTGTTTCTCTGGTGACGGCCTCCCATGCCTGGGCCGAATCAACACCGGTCGCCCAATTAAAAAGCTTTTTGCATGGCAGCAGTTCGCTGACTGCAGATTTCAAGCAAATCAGTTACAACAAAGCGGGACAAGCGGCGCAAAGCAGTACCGGCAAATTTTATCTGAGCCGCCCCGGTAAATTCCGCTGGAATTACCTCAAACCGTTTTCTCAGGAAATCGTCTCCAACGGCGGCAAGGTCTGGTTTTATGATGCCGACCTGGAACAAGTGACCACCAAACAACTCGATGATTCGCTGGGTTCCACACCGGCGCTGTTACTGACCGGGCAGGTTGATATCGAAGAAAAATTTCGCCTCGACGATCAGGGACAAACTGAGGGCATGAACTGGGTAAAACTGTCACCCAAAAATGAAGAAAGCGGCTTTAAATATATTCTGATCGGCCTAGAGCATGGTCAGCTGGGCGGCATGGAACTCAGCGACAACTTTGGCCAGCTGACGCGGATTTATTTCTCCAACATCCAGGTCAACCCCAACCTGAACGATAGCCTGTTTAGCTTCAAGCCGCCCAAAGGGGTTGATGTGTTTGACAACTAAATTTAAGTCGGAATTGAATGCGGTTAATTTCCGAAGTTGTAGGTGCTGGGGCTGGCGATATTAAGCGGCTAAGAAGTAAGACCGGTCTATCAAGGATTCTTTGTCCAACACGGCTTGAAACCGGTTTTACCTCTTCAAATCTGGCAGCGTAAATTGGGCCACAAGCCGCCCCGGAACAATCATTGCGGAATGACAGTAAACCAGCCCATTGCCGCCGATGGTTGCATCATAAATCCAACCGGCTTTTGGCTTCCTTGATGATCCGACGGGGCACGGTATGTGTGTAGATCATGGTGGTTCGCAAATCGCTGTGACCCAATAATTCTTGAACGGTGCGAATATCGACCTTGGCTTGCAGCAGATGACTGGCAAAGCTATGGCGAAAGGTATGCGCCGATGCCCGTTTGGCAATTCGGCTTCTGCGCACCGCAAGTTTCAGGGCTTGTTGGACATGAGATTCGTGCAAATGCCAGCGCCGATACTCTTGCGTGGATGGAACTAAGGTAAGCGACTTTGCCGGGAACAACCATTGCCAAACCAATTCTTTGGCGGCGTTTTTATATTTGCCATCCAGCGCGTTGGGCAAGAAAACACCGGCGGTGTTCGCCGCCAAATCCTGCTCATGCAGGGCAGCAACGCGTTCAATCTGCGCCGCCAATTCGCTGGTTAACAGGGAAGGCATCGGTAGGGTCCTATCCTTCAGGCCTTTACCATCACGCACCGTCAAAACCTGCAGATCAAAATTCAAATCCTGCACTCGCAGTTTCAGACACTCTAATAGACGCAGACCACAACCGTACAACAGCTTGGCAACCAAATCATAAGGCGGCTCCAGCAAGCCGATAATCCGATCCACTTCAGACCGTGACAACACCACCGGAATGTAAGGGCGACGTTTGGCGCGAACGACACCCTCGACTTTGGTGAACTCTTTTTGTAAGACATGTTTGAACAAGAACAGCAGTGCATTGAAGGCTTGATTCTGACTGGAGGCGGCAACTTGCTTGTTGACTGCCAGATGACTCAAAAAACCTTTCACATCGTCCATATCCAGTAAACCAGGATCCTTGCTTTGAGTGTAGGTTTGAAATTGCTGTAGCCAGTAGCGGTAAGCCTGCCAAGTTTTGTTCGAATAATCACGCACCTGGATAGCGGCTTGCAGTTGGTTGTAAACCGCCACCCAATTAGCATCGGTCAACTTTGGTGACCCTTCGGCAACCGAAGGCTTCAGGTTTTTTGGTAAAGATCGGGTTAAATCGGCCTGGATTAACGGCGTCGTAATGGCTTCGACGGATTGACTAGCCGCCAAAGCTTTAGTAGGCGGAGAATCGCTAGAAGATATAGCCGGTGATTGAATCGCGCCAACCATTCGGTAATAGATGGCTATGGCACGGCGAGCTTGTTGTCGCTGACTTTCAGACTGGCCTTTGCTTTGCAGCTTTTCGTCAAACTTGGCAAAAGTGGCGGTGAGTTCAGGCTTAGACTCGTACTTGTCGCAAAAATTCAGATAAAATCGCAACATCAACTTTCACGGAGTAAGCCATGGACGTGCCAGGCGAAAAGCTGTTAATCAAACTTTGGGAATCAATCGCTGATCGCGGCATTGGATCTCTACTTAAG
>CAIUWU010000314.1 GCA_903902945.1 uncultured Pseudomonadota bacterium | reverse complement strand
GCAGTTTAATAATTTTAGAGATTGATACTTTAATTATCGCGGTCTTGTGCATTGACTAAGGCCGCAATCACCAAATCACCGCTGACATTTAATGTCGTGCGGCACATATCCAGAAAGCGATCGACGCCTAAAATCAATCCCATGCCTTCAGCGGGAATCCCCACCTGCTGGGTTAAGATCATAATCAACGGTAATGAACCGCCTGGTACGCCAGCGGTGCCTATCCCAGCTAAAATCGACATCATTACTATTTGAATTTGTTGGCCTAGCGATAAATCTACCCCATAAACTTGAGCCAAAAATAATACGGTAATGCCTTCAAATAAGGCCGTGCCATTTTGGTTGGCGGTGGAGCCTATGGTTAAAACGAAACGGGCGATTTCTGGACGAATATTTAATTGCTGTTCGGCCAGTTCTAACGAGCGTGGCAAGGTGGCGTTGGACGAGGCGGTGGCGAAGGCGTACAGGTAAATGTCACGACATTGACGAAAAAATGTTAATGGCTTGATACGGGTAAAGATTTTTAATAGCAGACTGTAAACCAAGGTTTGTTGAAGCAATAACCCCAACACCACAATCAATACATAAAATCCCAGCGAAAATAAAATCTGGTAGCCAAATTTAAAGGTCGATTGGAATACCAGCGTAAACACGGCAGCTGGTGCGATTTTCATCGCGGCATCCACGATTAATAAACAGGCTGCGTAACATTCTTCTAATAATTCAACCCATCGTGAAGTTTGGTTGGCTTGGCGATTAGCTAATGCTGCACCGAATGCCAGAGAAAAAAACATTAGTGCCAGCATTTCGCCATCTAAAGCTTGGCTGGCGGCGGTAAATGGGTTTTTGGGGATGATTTCCAGTAGTGATTGCACTATGGGTTTAGCTTGCGCGGCATTGGTTTGGATTTTTGCGATGCTGTTACTGTCGGAGCTGATTTGGGTAATTTCTAAGCCAACACCCGGTTGTGCCAAATTGACTAGGCTGACGCCAATAATCACTGAGGCTGAACTGGCGAGTATGGTAAAAAACAAGGTGCGTCGAGATACTTTGGCTAATCCTTGATGATTGCTGAGTTGAAACACGCCAAGTATCAAACCGCTCATCACCATTGGCACGACCACCATGAAAATCAGCCGCAAAAACAGTTGGCCAATGGGTTCGAGCAGGTAGTGATTCAAGTTCTGTAGCCATTGCAGTTGGGCGTAAGGATGTAAGGCCAGACCAGTACAAATACCGAATAATAAGCTCAGCAGTAAGCGGTGGTGGGTTTTCATGGTTGCTGCTTGTCAGATAAACCAGCGATATTAACCTTATCAATCAAGGCTTCGCAAAGCCGATTGTCCAAGCCAACTGGGATTTAAACGTTATTTTTAATTTTTTTAGCAGCGGTTAAATTCATGGCAGGATGAATGATGCCAGATTGAGTGTAGCGATCTAATTGTTTTTGATTCAAAAATGAAAGCTGATAAAGAATGTTGTATGAATTGGGTAAGAATTCTTGATACTTCTCGGAAATAAGCGCCTTATTTCTGGAGATGCCGATTAACAATGAAACTTGCCCCATCGATAGCAAATGGTTGTTACAAATTTCCGTGTGAATTTGCGGCCAATTTGGCGATTGATAAAACTGATTAATCAGATTGGCTAAGTTTAAAATCCGATGTTTGGGTGAGCCGTTGATAAGAGTTCTTAATTGTTCGATGGCGTTGGCAACTGATGTCGTGGTTAGATTAGGATGATCCATATCCAAAATTCCAGTGAGGATAGGCGCTGATTTTTTGGCTATCAGACGTGCTGTTGGTAAGGGAACATCCTTGTCGGCTCTCTTTGGGGAGAAAACCTATTCCAATTTAACAGTTTCAATTGCCGCATTAGCTAGGTGAATAGCTTGTTTTTGTGCGGTTGATGGAGCACAGATTAACGGGTTTTAAGTTTTTATAAAATGCGGCTAATTGTCGCAGTTTTTGATTTAAGTGTTTGATTTAATTAAACTATGT
>CAIUWU010000313.1 GCA_903902945.1 uncultured Pseudomonadota bacterium | reverse complement strand
GGCGTTTCTTTGGGTACTTTCTTTGGCCGAGCAAAGAAAGTACCGCGCCCGCCGGTGCGCGAACCGGCACTAAAACACCGCGCGCAGCGCACAAAACCACCAATCAACCAAAAAACCTGTAACCAGCACCAAAGGCAATTAACCCTCGAGCATCCTGCACCCTGGATCCCGGCAATCCCTGCCGGGATGACGACTTTAATTCAGGCAATTCCTGTCGGGATGAAGGGTTAATTCAGGCGGTCCCTACCGAAACAACGGTTTTAATTCAGGCAATTCTTACCAAAACGAAGACTCTAATTGCAGCCATCATTTTGATTAAAGAATTAAAGAAAAACAGAAATACTCCAACGTTTTTAATGATTCGCCGAGCCGCGATTAACCGCTGTTGCAGCCCGATTGACTTAAAGAACTCAGGCTTCTGACGTGCTACCGCCCTACGCTGTCAACTCGTATCGAAACAAAAGTGCTCGCTATCGAAAAACCGATGCTATTGGGTCTTTAACTGACTGACCGGCAAACTGATTTGTTGCATCTTGCCCAGCATATTGATTAATACCTGGGCCCGTTGCTCGCCATCCTGGCCAGCGTAAAACACTTCATAACCACTAAACGGCCCGCTGCTGACCTGCAGCCGCTGGCCCTCGCTAAACAAACTGATCGGTCGGCCCTCCACAACGGCCAAACTGGCCTTGAGCCCTTGCAGCCATTGATCACTCACCTGAGCCGGTTTACCGGCAAACTGCAACATATGACTGACGCCTTTGGTCGAACGCACCGGGGCCAGCCCCAAGCCTTGATCAGATTGCAGTTCGGCCAAAAACAAATAGCGCGAAAACAACACTTCATCCCGGATTTGTTTCTTGCCGCGCACCACCACTTCCCGTTGCAGCATTGGTAGATAACAGCAAAACCCCTGCCGTTGCAGGTTTTCCAGTGCCAGCTTTTCCTGTCTGGGCTTGCTGTAGATTACATACCACATTCTAACCTCTGCACTAGATCGCTAAGCCGCACCAAAAACAGCTTTTATCACATTTACTTAAAATTACTTTTGCACAGCCTGCAGCACTCTGACGCGCTGACCTTCAAACACACCACAACTCAATAGCCCCGAACTGTAAGCCCCGGTATCCAGACCGATCCGGTTCGCTTTAATCACTGGCTGCTCGGTAACCGTATGACCATGCACAATTACCTTGCCATGATCCCGCTCGCTATCGATAAATTGATCGCGAATCCATAACAAATCTTCTTCGCGCTGTTTATTCAATGCCAGCTTGGGACGAACGCCGGCGTGAACAAAAAAATAATCGCCCAGTTCAAAACTCAGCTGCAGGGTCTGATAAAACCATTTGTGCTGATCGGGCATCCGCTGGCTCAAATCGCCCAGCAAGTCTTTAAAGTTGGCCGCAGTAGGAATACCTTTAACCGCTATGCCATAACTGGCCAGCGTGGACAGACCACCAAATTGCAACCATTGCATCGCCGCAGCCATATCAAATCCGTACATCAGTCGCAGCAAGGTAAATTCATGGTTACCCAGCAAATACACATTCTCGAAACCAGCTTGTGTCCGGCTGGCCAGCAGATAATCGATTACCTGACGGGATTCGGGACCACGATCAATGTAATCACCGAGATAGACGCGAATTTTCACCCCGTCATAATCGGCGGCATCGCTATCGATCTGCTGATGCAAATTGTCCAGCAAATCCAGCCGGCCATGGATGTCACCTATGCAATACAGCCGGTGAGCTTCGGGCAGCGCCGGCGCTGAGCGCCTGGCCGGGTTAACGGCGACGCGCCGCAGCTGTTTTAGCCAGTCTATTAACGGCATTTTTCAGCTCGCTCCATTGTTCCAGATGATCGACAAACACCGGTTCTAGCCAAGCCAGCGCATCTGATTCACGCGCCAGCCAGACCAGCAACTGGTTTTTTTTCAACTCCCACGCCAGCCTTAACTGATGCTGCGCCAAACCCTGCAACTCGCTATCCAGGTAAACCCGATAGGCATACAGCAATTTGATCCGCTCCATCATCAACTCTGGCTCAACCGGCCCGGCATATAACGACAGCTTGAGCGCTTGCAAAATATCGGCCAGCGGCATACCGGTTTGCTGATTGATCAGCGCCAGCCGATACCAGCCATACGGATCGACCGGCGAACCGGCCAGCCCTTCTCGAAACGCTGATTTGGCCTGCTGCCAGGCATTGATTTTCTCAAGCAATGACAAGTTGTGGTCACT
>CAIUWU010000312.1 GCA_903902945.1 uncultured Pseudomonadota bacterium | reverse complement strand
GCCGCATCCCCCAGCAGACCTGCTACACCACGTACAGAACTAGGCCCAAAGAAAGGCAAGACTAAATAAGGGCCGCTGTTGACTCCCCAAAATCCCAGGGTTTGATCAAAATCTTCGTTGTGCTTAGGCAGATTCAGTTTTGTACCAACATCAACCAGACCGGCGACACCGACAGTCGTATTGACCAGGAAGCGGGCCCCGTCAGAACCGGACTGGGCAAATTTGCCTTGTAAAGCACTGTTGGCAGAGACACCTATATCATCCAGATTGCTGAAAAAGTTACTGACGCCTTGATTGACAAAAGTGGGTGTGATCCAGTTATAGCCTTTGGCAACCGGTTTCATGACATAATCATCGACGCGGTCATTAAAAGTCTGAACTTTTCTGTTCCATCCTTCATAGGGATCTTTAGGATCAGTGGCTTTGGTAGTAGCACAACCACTTAATAACGCTAACAATCCGATTGATGCTATTTTTATCACAGTATTATTTTTCATTCAGATGCCTCCTTATAAACTAGATTAGTTTTTGACCGGGTCAAAATCTCGCGTAACATAACATAGAATTTACTTTAGCTCACTTAACAAGCCATGGAAATCTGTCAAAATCCGCTGGTCAATCGTTTTCGCGGATACCTGCCGGTTATTATCGATATTGAAACAGCCGGCTTTAATGCCAAAAAAAATCCCTTACTTGAAATTGCAGCGATTATCGTAGAAGCAGATGCTGATGGCTGGCTGCATATCACCGAAAAACATCATTGCAATATCATTCCTTTTAAAAACTCGGAACTGGACGAAGCTGCCTTAAAATTTACCGGCATTGATCCTCATCATCCGTTTCGGATGTCTATCGAAGAAAAAGATGCCTTGCATAACTTATTTACACCGATTAAGGCTGCCGTAAAACGCAATCAATGCAAGCGGGCAATTCTGGTCGGCCATAATCCAGCCTTCGATCTGAGCTTTCTCAATGCGGCCATTGAACGCACTCAATATAAGAGAAGTCCGTTTCACCCTTTCAGCAGTTTTGATACCGCTACGCTGGGTGGTCTGGCTTATGGGCAGACGGTGCTGGCTAAAATTGCCGAAGCGGCCGGTTTGGAATGGGATAACAGCAAAGCCCATTCGGCTATCTATGATGCCGAACAGACTGCCAAGTTATTTTGCACGATCATCAATCGCTGGAAACGCTTTACCGAGTTGGATAACGCCGCAATTTAAAACGCTTTGAGACCGTCCACCATTCGCTTAAAGACTTTGAGCGGCTTGAATCTGCTTCTGCAAATCACCTTTGTTGAACGCATCAATCATGATGTCACAGCCGCCAATCAGCTCACCTTTGATATACAACTGCGGATAGGTGGGCCAGTTGGAATACTGTTTTAATGCTTCACGCAACTCCATATCTTCCAGAATGTTGACCGCAAAAAAGTCGGCGCCACAGGCATTTAACACCTGAACAGCTTTATTGGAAAAACCGCATTGCGGGAAATCGGGGGTACCTTTCATATACAGCACCACCGCATGACTGGCGAGCTGGTTTTCGATGGTTTCAATAATACTCATAACTTAATAATCCCTACAGAACAAATAACCAAGCAATTTTATCAACTTTACCCTCGCTATGTAAGGCTTCTACAGAAATGGGGGAGGCTGATGTTTATGGGCAAACTGGACGGGGTTGCAAAGCCGGATTGGTAAACGAACAGCACAGACTGAAAATCGTTTCCCAGCAATCACCGGCGCGCTCACCTTTGATCTGCTGGTCGATATCCGTGCACAGCCTTAGCAGACGCTGTAAATCCGCAGGCCGCAGCCGCGACAAAGCTTCGTCAATCAAAGGCTTGCGCCGGTCAAAGGACTGATATTTTTTATAAATTGCCGGTTGATGGCCTACCTGCTGAATTGCCATCAACAAACGGATTTCACGGCTTAGCGCCCACAGAATAACCGGTGCGGCCACGTCTTCGGCCTGCAATCCGTGAAGGATTTTCACGGCTCGGTTTAACTTACCCTGCAGCAGGGCATCGGTTAATTTGAACACATCAAAACGGGCATTATCAGCGACCAGTTCATCCACGCTATTGCGGTGGATGGTGGTTGCCCCATGCAGAATATAGAGTTTTTCGATTTCCTGAGCAGCGGCCAGCAAATTACCTTCAACCCGTCCGGCCAGAATCTTGACCGCCTCGCCATCGAGTTTCATCCCTTTACCGGCAGCCCGGCGCTGCAACCAGTCGATCAGCTCAGCACCCTGCAACGGCCAGACCTGCACAACCGCCCCGCATTTATCAATGGCCTGGAACCATTGCGACTTTTGGGCGCTACTGTCCAGTTTATCGCTGCTAATCAGTAACAGCGTGTCGCCAGGCAATTGCTGACAATAACCGATCAAGGCCTTACTGCCTTCAACCCCCACTTTACCGGCCGCCAGCCTGACATCAAGCAGGGTTTTATCGGCAAAAATCGATAAGGATTCGCTCTGCTGCCGTAATTGCGGCCATTCAGATCCAGTCTCAATTGACAGCACTTCACGAATATAACCGGCCTGCCGGGCAGCGCGCCTGATTTCATCAGCGGCCTCAGCCAATTGCAAAGGCTCATCACCGCTGAGCAGATAAACCGGCAACAGCTTATTTTTCAAAGCTGCTTTTAGCTGATCTGCCTTGAGCCGCATGGTTACTTCTGGATTTTATCGATTGCCGCTCTAGCACGAACCATCATCATCCGTACTGCCTGCTTATAAATTTCCTTACGGATGATTTGCTCTTCGTTGGTTTTCGCCAGAACCGCACTCTGATCATTGAAATATTCACGGGCAATTTCGATAGTCTGCTCGTCCATCAGCTCGTTTTCTTTATTATCGAAAAATTGAAAGCGGATGACGTAATTCAGCTCGGATTCGCTCGACTTACCGGCTGAACCAATCGACAGCACGCGGGTGGTAATGTCTTCGCGCAAGATTTTCACCACCAGCCCGGCATCATTGGGTGATGTTGCCAGTTTAGCTTTCGAGGATTTCAATACGGCATTCAATTCAGTCTGAAACGGCGAGCTGGCATTAAACACATACATGTTTTTCAGCTCTTCAGGCATATCGATCGAACCACGCAAATGGTAGCCACAGCCACTCAACATCAGCAGCATCAAGCCATAGATACCCAGTTTATTCATACTCTGCCCCGGATTAGACAACAATACTGACCAGCTTCTGCGGCACTACGATCAGTTTCTTAATCGGCTTGCCTTCGATGTAACGCTGGACGTTATCATCCGCCAGCACCAGCGCTTCAATCTGCTCTTTACTGGCAGTCGCTGCCACCGAGAATTTGCCGCGCAACTTGCCATTGACCTGCACCACCATCTCAATCGCGTCTTGCTGTAATGCGCTTTCATCAACGATAGGCCAGCTGGCAGTAACGATGTCGGTCTCATGCCCCAGATCCTGCCATAACTGCTGGGCGACATGCGGAATGATAGGTGCCAGCATCAGAACAATGTTTTCTAGTATTTCCTGACGTAACGGTGCCAACGGTGCCATTTGAGTTAGCCAAATTTCCATTAGCTCTCTGTTCACGCCTTCCACAGGATCTCTAATCCCATCAGGATCAAAATCAGATGACACCCCCTCCGACAAAGCTCTTTTAATTACTAGAATTTCTTCCGTTAATTTCGAAACTGAATTAAGCAATTCCATGTTTGCAGCAATCGCTGTATTAAAGGTATGACGACGCCCCATGTCATCGGTAACTTTCTGTAAAGCCTGATGCAACTGGCGTCGCAGAGCTTTCTGAGCATCGGTCAGCGTTGCAGTGTCTATGGTTTGCTCAGGCAGCCCCTGCTCAACATGCAAGTACACCTGACGCCACAGCCGCTTGAGAAATCTAGATGCGCCTTCGACTCCGGCATCATTCCATTCCAGCGACTGATCCGGCGGCGAGGTAAACATGGTGTACAAACGCACGGTATCGGCACCGTACTGCTCGATCAGCAACTGCGGATCAACACCATTATTTTTGGATTTGGACATTTTCTCGATCGCGCCCACAGTAACCGGCGAGCCATCGCTCAGCAATTTACCGGCAATGATTTTGCCTTTGCTGTCACGCTCAACCTCGATCTGGGTCAGATTGAAATAACGCTTATGACCGTTGTCCTCAACCTGATAAAAGGTTTCGGCCACCACCATACCCTGCGTCAGCAGATTCTTGAACGGCTCGTCACAAACGACCAGACCTTCATCGCGCAGCAACTTGGTATAAAAACGCGCGTACAGCAAATGCAGAATCGCATGTTCGATGCCGCCAATGTAATGATCGACCGGCAACCAGTACTTGGCGCGCTGATCCAGCATCGCATCACTGGCATCGCTGCTAGCATAACGGGCGAAATACCAAGATGACTCCATGAAGGTATCAAAGGTATCGGTTTCACGTCGAGCCGCCTGCCCGCATTTTGGACAGTTGGTATGCGGAAAGGTCGGATGCGCCGCCAGTGGCGACTGCGAACCATCCAGCACCACATCGCGCGGCAGTGTGACCGGCAATTGCTCATCAGGCACCGGCACCGTACCGCAATCCTGACAGTAAATCACCGGAATCGGTGCGCCCCAGTAACGCTGACGCGAGACACCCCAGTCACGCAAACGGAAATTGGTTTTACGCTCGCCTTTGCCTTGCTCAGACAAAGTCTTGGCGATGGCGTCAAAAGCCTGGGAAAAGTTCAGACCATCAAACGGCGCAGAGTTCTTCAGCAGCCCTTTATCGGTGAAAGCTTTTTCAGCCACGCTGTCATCACTACCGTCTGTAGCCGCGATCACTTCTTTAATGGCAATGCCATATTTTTTTGCGAATTCGTAATCGCGCTGATCATGGGCCGGTACCGACATCACCGCACCCGTGCCATAGTTCATCAAGACGAAGTTGGCAATCCATACCGGCACTTGTTCGCCGGTCAAAGGATGGGTTGCGCTGTAACCGGAATTGATGCCGCGTTTTTCCATGGTTTCCATGGCCGCTTCCGACGTTTCCATCAGCTTGCAGGATTCCAGAAACGCGGCGATGTCAGGATTGGTTTCCGCCGCTTTCAAGGCCAGAGGATGCTCTGCGGCAACCGCGACATAAGTCACGCCCATCACGGTATCAGGGCGGGTGGTGTAAATACGGATCGGTGCAGCAAAGCCTTCGACCGCGAAATCCATTTCTACCCCTTCCGAGCGACCAATCCAGTTGGCCTGCATGGTACGCACCTGCTCCGGCCAGCCAGGCAGTTTGTCGAGGTCTTTTAATAACTCATCGGCATAAGCAGTGATTTTCAGGAACCATTGCGAAATTTCTTTTTTCTCGACCTGCGTATCACAACGCCAGCAGCAACCGTCGATCACCTGCTCATTGGCCAAAACGGTCTGGTCATGCGGACACCAGTTAACCGGGGCGGTCTTCTTGTAAACCAGACCTTTTTCCAACAGACGCAGAAAAAACCATTGCTCCCAGCGATAATAAGACGGATCGCAGGTCGCCAGCTCACGGCTCCAGTCGTAGCCAAAGCCCAGACGTTTCAGCTGGTCGCGCATGTAATCGATGTTGGAGTAAGTCCAGTCCGCAGGATGTACACCGTTTTGCATAGCCGCGTTCTCAGCCGGCAAACCAAAAGCGTCCCAACCCATAGGCTGCAGAACGTGTTTGCCTTGCATACGCTGAAAACGGCTGATTACATCGCCAATCGTGTAGTTACGGACATGCCCCATATGCAGCTTGCCACTGGGGTAAGGAAACATCGACAGACAGTAATATTTTGGCTTATCGGTATTTTCCAGAGCTTTAAATACGCCAGTGGCTTCCCAATCGGCTTGAACTTTTTGTTCGATCGCCTGCGGTTTGTACTGTTCTTCCATCCTACTCGTCTTTTATCGTAAAAAGGCGCTAGAATACCTTACAGGCGTCTAAATCTAAAGCCTGAATTAATACGGAGAACCCATGAGCAATAGCAAATTACCTGATGCCTATGATGTTTTAATGGCATTTCTTTATGAAGCAATGGACGACACTTTGCACAATGTTGCCGATGCTCTGGAAATTGCAAAACGCAAGACCCATGAAATGGGTGTTTATACCCAGGAAGAAATCAACACCATCGCCGATTATCTGATGCGCGATGTCGAGCATGTGGCACACCACCCATCATTAGCAGAAGAAAACAACTCGCTGACCGAATGGTTGAAATTTGATATTGCCCTGATCGAGAATTTTGCCCTGGATGCTTTCCTTGGCATCGCCGACAAAACCCGGATCAAACTGGCCGAGCTAGCCATCGAAGCCAAACAACATCACCCTTATCATAGTGGTGAAGTTGCCGGCCCCGGCACTTTCAGCTGCAACCAATGTCAAAAACATATTGCTTTCAAATCTACCAGCCTGATTCCAAACTGCCCTCACTGCCAGGGTAGCAGCTTCAAACGCTGTTGATATTCAAGACGTTACCTTTATAATGCGGTTTTTTATTTTTTAAGCTTCGAGGGCAAGCATGCGCAGGGTGATATTTAATCAGAAAGGCGGGGTCGGCAAATCGACCATCACCTGTAATTTGGCAGCCATCAGCGCCGTTGAAGGCAAAAAAACCCTGGTAATCGATCTTGACGTACAAGGCAACTCAACTCAGTACCTGCTGGGTAAAAAAGTCGCCGATGCCGACAAGACCATCGCCCACTTCTTTAAAGACAATCTCGGGATTGCGCTGTTTGGTAACAGCAAAGACAATGGTCTGGCCGGCATCGTTCAGGAAACTCCGTTCCCGAATCTGTTCGTAATTGCCTCCCACCCGGAATTGGAATCCTTGCAAAGCCGCCTGGAGTCACGCTACAAAATCTTCAAACTGCGTGAGGCACTCGACAAGCTGGAAGGTTTTGACCGCATCTATATCGACACCCCGCCGGTACTGAACTTTTACAGCCAGTCGGCACTGATTGCCGCCGAACGCTGTCTGATTCCATTCGACTGCGACACCTTTGCCCGCGAAGCCCTCTACACACTGTTACGCTCGATCAGCGAAGTAAAGGCCGATCACAACGAAAAGCTGACCGTCGAAGGCATTGTCGTCAACCAATATCAAAAACAGGCTAATCTGCCCAGACAACTGGTCGAAGAATTAGTCAACGAAGGTTTGCCGGTACTGGAAACCAAAATTTCGACTTCGGTCAAAGTCAGAGAATCACATAGCGATGCGCAACCGCTGATTTACTATGCGCCCAACCACAAACTGACCGAAGAATACATTGCCTTACACAACGAAATAAACGGTTAACCGGCTTCCACTCCCAAGGCCGGAACTCCCGGCCTTTTTTATGTCTGCCCACTCATGGAATTCACACTAAAAACCACCGACGGCAATGCCCGTCGCGGCCAGCTCAAATTTGCCCGGGGCGTGATCGAAACGCCGATTTTTATGCCCGTCGGCACTTACGGCACCGTCAAAGGCCTGACACCCGGCGATCTCGACGAGCTTGGCGCCCAGATCATTCTCGGCAATACCTTTCATTTAATGCTGCGCCCCGGCATGGAGGTGGTCAAAGCCCACGGCGACCTGCACGATTTCATGCGCTGGGAAAAACCGATTCTGACCGACTCCGGCGGCTTTCAGGTTTTCAGTCTCGGCGCCTTACGCAAAATCAGCGAAGCCGGAGTCACCTTCAAATCACCGGTCAACGGCAGCAAGATTTTCATGGGCCCGGAAGAATCGATGCAGGTGCAACGCGATCTGGGTTCTGACATTGTGATGATCTTCGACGAATGCACCCCCTATCCGGCCACTTACCGAGAAGCCGCCGACTCGATGCGCCTGTCGCTGCGCTGGGCGGAACGCAGCAAACGCGCTCATCAAGGCAATCCTTCGGCACTGTTCGGTATCGTTCAGGGCGGGATGTACCCGGATTTAAGACTGGAATCGATCAACGGCTTGACCCAAATCGGTTTTGACGGCTACGCCATCGGCGGCCTGTCGGTCGGAGAACCGAAACATGAAATGATGGCGACACTGGATGCGATCCAGCCGCACATGCCCATCGATAAACCGCGCTATCTGATGGGCGTGGGTACACCGGAAGATCTGGTAGAAGCCGTGCGACGCGGCATCGATATGTTTGATTGCGTAATGCCGACCCGCAACGCCCGTAATGGCCATCTGTTTACCCGTTTTGGGGTCATCAAAATCCGCAATCAGCAATACCAGTTCGATACCAAACCACTGGACGAACAATGTCAGTGTTATACCTGCCGCAACTACTCGCGGGCTTATCTGAAACATCTGGATAAATGCAAGGAAATGCTGGGCGCCCGCCTCAACAGCATTCACAACCTGCATTACTATCTGGAACTGATGCAAGGTCTGCGTGACGCGATTGCCAACCAGCAACTGGAAAGCTTTGTCAGCGAATTCTACGCTCTGCGCGGCATGAGCAAACCGGCGCTGTGATTCACAGCTTTGCCCCCATCGCCGAACCCGATGCCCGCTGCCTAATTTTAGGCAGCATTCCCGGCAAAGCCTCGCTGCAAGCCGGACAGTATTACGCGCATCCGCGCAACCAGTTCTGGCCCATCATGCTGAGTCTGTTTAATGGCGAAACCGACTGGGACTATAGGCAGCGTACACAAATGCTTAAAGCGCACGGCATTGCGCTCTGGGATGTACTGCACTCCTGCCGCCGCCGCAGTAGTCTCGATGCCGATATTGAAACGGCAAGCGTGGTGATCAATGACTTTGCCGATTTCTTCAGCCAGCATCCGCAGATTAAGGTGGTGTTTTTTAATGGCGGCACTGCCGAGCAGAATTTTAGACGTCAGGTATTGCCGCTACTGAATCATTCACCCCGGTTAATCAGACTGCCTTCCACCAGCCCTGCCCACGCCGCCATGCGTTTCAGCGATAAATTGCAATCCTGGCAACAGATTCGCGCTTTTTGTTAACAATCACTGCTCCGGGCTATTCCGACCCTAGCCTTGATACTCGGTACTGCATAAGGGGAATAAACTCAGCCCGCATGGCAGCCTGAGTAATCGGCAAAATCAAACTTTCTATTAATTTATTGCCCTCGTGCCAGCAACGCTGATGCTTTATGAATGATCCCCCCCCTCACCACCGCCAATCCCAAAACAGCCAAAATAGCCGTAAACACCCCCGCATCACCCCATTTCGCATAGGGTGTCAGTCCACCCATCGGTACGATCCGGTCGGTCAGCGTAGTGGTGGTAAACAGCGGCGCCTGACTCTGCACCGAACCATCGGGGGCAATAAAAGCGGTTACCCCGGTATTAGTGGCCCGTACCATATAACGTCCGGTTTCCAGCGCCCGCATTTGCGCCATCTGCAAATGCTGATAAGGCTGAGAACTGTCACCAAACCAGGCATCATTGGTCACATTCACCAAATAGGCGGCATCGGCTAGTTGCCGACTGACTTCCGCACCAAAAGCATCTTCATAACAAATGGTGGTAATAAACCGATAGCCGCCGGCTTGAAGCAAGGTCTGATCATCAGCTCCGGCAGTAAAACTGCCCAGCGGAATCTGGATTAAATCCAGTATCCAGCCCGACAGAGGCTGCAGTGGCAGATATTCGCCAAACGGCAATAAATGATGCTTGTGATACAAGGTTTGCAGATCGCCGAGCACCAACACGCTGTTGTAATACTGCTTACCGTCACCGCTGGGCAAACTGACCACCAGATCAGTCTGATGCGCTTTAGCAGTTTCGGCCAGCGGCTCAAGGAAAAACTGTTTCACCTGGCTCAAAAAGGCCGGAATCGCTGTCTCCGGCCAGATAATCACCTGCGAATCCCAGTGCTGTTCGGTCAGTTCCTGATACAACTTTAAAGTTGCCAGCTTCTGATTGGCCTGCCATTTCTGCGTCTGACTGATATTGCCCTGAATCAAACTGATCTGCACCGGCTCACCGATTGGCGTGGTCCAGGTTTGCTGCTGCAAAGCCCCGCCTGCTACCCAGATCCCCGCTAGCAATGGCAAAGCCAACGCCACTCTAAATTGGCGACCAAACAGCTCAACCAGACTAAACGCCGACAGGGCCAGTAAAAAACCGATGCCATAGACGCCGATCAGCGGCGCATAACCGGCCAGCGGCGTGGCAATCTGACTGTAGGCAATCTGCAGCCAGGGAAAACCATTCAGCAAACTGTAACCGCGCAAGTATTCAACCACCACCCAGACCCCAGCGGCCGCAAGCATTCGCACTGTCGGTTGTTGCCAGCGCAGCAACCGGCTGATCAGCATCGCGACCAGTGCCGGGAACAACGCAAAAAAAGTCACACCCAACAGCGTAATTAGTACCGAACTGATAGCATCGGCGCCACCGGCATCATGAACGCTGAGGTAAATCCACCAAATACCCAGTCCGAACACCCCCAACCCGAACAGATAGCCAAACCCGGCGGCGTGTTTCAAACTGGCAGCCTGCTGGCAACCGTAATAAAAAAACATCAGTGCCGCTATCACCCCATAGGCATAATCATAAGGTGCAAAAGCCAGGGTAAAAATCAGGCCCGCCAGTGGCGCCAGCCATAGCGTCAGGTGTTTGCTAACAAGTGTCATAGTCTGCTGTGTGTTAGAGGTTGGTCACGCCATGCGGGACATGGGCCGCGGCGATGGCATGATGGCTTGCCGACTGACAATGCCCTTGCTGGTCATCAAAAAAAATATCGGCGCCAAACGCCTTTAAAAAAGCCCCTTTCGGCAAGCCGCCCAGAAACAGGGCTTCATCGATCCGGATTCCCCAGGCTCGTAAAGTCCGCACCACCCGCTCGTGAGCAGGTGCCGAACGGGCGGTTACCAGCGCGGTACGGATCGGTGACTGATGTTCGGGAAACTGGTTTTGTATCCGGTGCAAAGCACTTAAAAAAGCCTTGAAAGGCCCGGCTGATAAGGGTTTTTGCGCCTGATCGCGCTCGTTTTGGGCAAAGGCGGCCAGCCCCTGCTGCTGATAAACCCGCTCCGATTCATCAGAAAACAATACTGCATCGCCATCGAAAGCAATCCGCAATTGCGGCGACGGATTACTAGCGGAACCCGAAACAATGGTAGCTGCAGCATAACCGGCATCCAGGGCTTTACGAACATCTTCACCATTGGCAGACAGAAACAAATCGGCCGCAAAAGCCGGAATGTATTGATACGGTGACATGCCACTGGTAAAGGCTGCCCGACTTATCGCCAGCTGATAATGAGCAATGGAATTGAAAATCCGTAATCCGGTATCGGCACTGTTTTGTGACAGCAGGATAATTTCCACCAACGGCGCATCGGGAAAAGCCTGATTGATATCCAGCAATTTCTTGACCAGTGCAAAACCGAAACCGGGCTCCAGAATCTGGTTTTCATGCTCGACCTGATAGCGACAATAGGCTTCGGTACCCTGCGCCTCAAAAATCGCGTGCGATTGATCCAGATTGAACAGCGCCCGCGAGGAAACGGCCACAACCAGTTTTTGTGCCTCCATACTTAATTGCGACCCACCGTCACTGTATCCAGATTCAGCGACTTTCTGACCCGGGCAGCATATCCATCTGCATCCTGCTGGGTTTTAAAGCCATCGGCAACCAGCCGGTACCAGGTTTCACCTTTTTGCTGCGCTCTAATGATCTTTACCGGAAAACCTTTGGCTGCATACTCATCAGCTTTACGTTGGGCATACCAGTCGTGCTTGGACCCCACCAGCGTCACCAGCCAGGATTGACCGCCGACCTCAGCCCGATCCTGTTTTCTGAGATCGGCCGGTTTTTCAGTTTTGGCCGGCAGCACGACTGCCGGCTTGAACTTTTCCAGCATCACAACTCTGCCTCCCAAGGCTTCCAGGCTATCAGCCAGTTGCTTGCTTTGGTTGCTCAGCTTAGTGAGTTGCCGGCCGAGGTCATCACTAGACTTAGAGGAGCCATGATTGACTTTAGCCAGCTCTGCCAGCTGCGTAGTCAGGGTTTGCACATTCAGGGTCAAATCATCCACTTGTCCACGCAAAGCCTGATTGACTGCGTCACTGGCAGGTAAGGCAGCCAATTGCTGCTGATGCTGCTCGGCCTGAACTTTCAGGCTTTCCAGTTCGGCACTGACACTGGATGATTGCCAGCCAAAACCGATCGCCGCTATCAAGGCCAGCACCGACAAACCACTGGTCAGATACAAGGCAGGCGGCGGATTACCGCTCGGCAGATTATCCAGCAAGCGTTTTCTTCTTTCGAAATCGATTTTGATCTGATTAACACTATCCAGACAATTAGCCAGCGCGTCTTTACTGGCTTTCAGTGTTAAGTCCTGCCGGATCTGTTGCTCATATTCAGCCAGTTCTTCAAGCTGTTGTTTCAGGGCTTCAATTTGTCGACCCAGTGTTTGACTGAGCTTGGCTATTGCTGCGGATTCTGGCTGCTGCGCCGGTTTTTCAGCCTGTACCGCCGGCACTGGTTGAAGCGGAACAGCTGGCGGCACCGGTGCGACAGCAGGTTGCGAGGCAACGGTAGCGCCGGCAGCCTGCCCTTGGTCACTGATCTGTGAGGCCGGCGCGGCCTGTTTGTGAAATTCTTCGATGGGTTCGACCCGATCGAGTGCGGTTAACTCTGGAGTTGTCACATCGTCAATTTGCAGTACGAAGTTATCTTCGTTATCAAAAAACGTCAGATCATCCAAGGCATCGATCACCGGCTCTTTTTTAGAATCATCGACTAGCAAACGCTCGATTGTCTGTTCGTCAGCCTCAGCACTATCAACCACCTGCTGTAGTGATTTTTCCAGATCATCGAGATCTTCTACAAAATCATCCAGTGTGCGTTTATTTTTGGAATCTGCCATAGTCTTTCTCTAGTCTCTTAAAGTGATAGGGGTTTAACTGCGGTCAGCAGCGCATTAACCTCAAGTCGCGAGTGAAGTTCGATCCGGGTGAATCCGGCTTCGGCCATTTGTTGGATGGCAACGGCTTCACGCATGATGTGGTTTTCAGATTCATCGTTGAACAAATGCAGAATCCAGTGCTCCAGAACATCCAGTCGCTGCATGGCAGTCAAGACTTTGAAATAAGCCGCGATTTCATGCTGGGTAGCTCGGGTATGAGCGACGATATCGTCGAGTGCATAACGATCACCATTGACAAAATGACCGCCAGGCTTCAACACTCTGAACATTTCGCTGATCACTTGCCGACGGTAAGCGGCCGCAAAATTGTGTACGGTATAAGCAGAAGCAATCACATCGACACTGTCGGCGGGCAACGCTTGCAAAGCAGTCAGGGCATCATCACCGGAAAAACTCAGCCGTCCGTCCTCAACCCATTGCTGCAGACTTTGCTGGGCTTGTCGCTGCATGGTCGGCTCATTATCGACACTGAGCAGCGTCAACCGCTCATCGGCCAGCAAAATCGATAAGGTGGTAATCCCGGTTCCGCCTCCCAGCTCTAATACCCACATCGGCCGGGACTGTTGACTTGCGAGTTCGGCCAGTTTCACACCAACCCGTCTGCTCATTTCCGGAGCGGCAGGACAGATCAGTTTGAGAAAATCATATTCTTTACCAATGACACCGGAAAACAGGGCGTCATAAGGGGCGGCAAGACTCATGCTTTCCCCTTGGCAACTTGTTTAGCTTGATAAGCAGCTAGCTGTTCAGGGCTGGCTTCCTGTTGATACAGAGTTTTCCATTCACTGTAAGGCATGCCGTAAACGACTTCGCGGGCCTGTTCATAATCGACAGATACGCCTCGATTGTGCGCCTCGGCGGCATACCATTTGGCCAGGCAATTGCGGCAAAAATCGCCATGAATCATTAAATCGATATTTTGCACTTCGGTATGTTGTTGCAGATGAGCCAGCAGACGCCTGAATGCGGCAGCTTCGAGCTCGGTTTGAATATCAGCCATCATAGTTTTCCACCTTGAAGTTAGAATTCATTTTAACAATATTCTGGAGATTATTGCCTTAAGTCTGTGCTTTTGTTAACAAAGTCGGCTCCGGTAATGGTTTTACTGAAAGCATCGCGTTTGAATCCGGGGTTTTTGTATACAATTGACTGACAAGCTCATACAATGCCCGCTCTTTTAGATAGCCGAAACCCGCAGTCAATTGAGACCTTGTTTTTGCTTTAACCATTTATTATCAAGCAGTTCGCCTATCAACAGCGCCAACCTTAAGCCATGAAGCCGCTCTTAGAATTTTTTCCAATTGCTTTATTTTTTATCATTTTCAAGCTCTACGACATTTATATCGCTACCGGCGTAGTAATAGTCGCCACTATTATCCAGGTCATCATTTACTGGTACCTGTACCGCAAAGTCGAAACCATGCAATGGATCACGCTGGGACTGATTTTAGTGATGGGTGGCGCAACCATCTATCTGCAAAACGAACAATTCATCAAATGGAAACTAACCATTATCGAGTGGTTGTTTGGCGGCGCATTTTTACTTAGCCAGTTTGTCGGCAATAAAACCTTTATTGAGCGCATGATGAGTGGCAATCTTGAACTACCTGCTCCCATCTGGAAACGGCTTAATTTAAGCTGGAGCCTGTTCTTTTTTACGGTCGGCGGGCTTAACCTCTATGTAATGGACCGCTATAGCACCGATGACTGGGTAACTTTCAAAACCTTTGGCGTGCCTGCCATGATGCTGGGCTTTATCGTGATTCAAATAGCTTTTTTATACCGATACCTACCTGATACCGAGAACAAGAAATAATGTTATACGCCATTATTGCTGAAGATTGCGCAGACAGCCTGACTAAACGTCTGGCTGTCCGCCCCGATCACTTACAGCGCCTGCAACAACTGCAAGATCAAGGCCGGCTGCTGCTGGCCGGCCCCCATCCGTCTATCGATGCCGATAACCCAGGCGAAGCCGGTTTCAGCGGCAGCCTGATCGTTGCCGAATTCCCCGATCTGGCCACGGCTCAGCAATGGGCCAATGCCGATCCTTATGTTGCTGCCGGTGTGTACGCCCACGTTACCGTTAAACCTTTTAAACGAGTATTTCCCCAATGACCGCTGATTTAATTAGACAAAAGCTTGAAGAAGCTCTGAAACCCGAGTTACTGGAAATTATTGATCACAGTGCTGCCCACGCCGGGCATTACGGCAACCAGAAAGGCGGCGGCCATTACAATGTCACTATTGTGTCAGCGGCATTCGAAGGCAAATCGCTGGTACAGCGCCATCAGCTGGTTTATCAGGCCATCAATGAATTAATGAAAGATCAAATCCACGCCTTAGGTATTAACGCTCTAACCCCATCTGAAAACTCAATAGGAAATTGAAATCATGAAAGCAAAATTTGTCCCCGTTGTTTTAGCCAGTGCAGCCCTGTTGTCTGGCTGCGTTGAAGACAACACCCCAACTGTCAGCAAAGAAGATGCGGTTGCCTCGGTTAACGGCACCTACATCGGCAAAAAAACCCTGGAAACCCTGGAAAAAGAAATTTCCGAGCGTAGCCAAGGGCAAAAATTTCCCAAAGAACAATTATTGGAAGAACTGATTCAGCGCGAATTATTGATTCAGCAAGCCAAACAAAAAAATCTGGATAAATCTCCCGAATTGGTCGAGCGTCTCACCACCATCAAAAACTCATTAATGTCGCAAGCGGCCCTACAGGATTACCTGAAAACCAATCCGGTCAGCGATGAAGAAGTTAAAGCCGAATATGACAAGCAAATGGGCCAGATGGATGCCGAATACAAAGCACGGCACATTTTGGTAAAAACCGAAGAAGAAGCCAAAAAACTGATCGCTGAACTGGAAAAAGGTGCTGATTTCGCCACACTGGCCAAAAAACACTCACTGGATCAAGCGCCAGACGGTGATCTGGGCTGGTTTACCGCAGACAGAATGGTGCCGGAATTTTCTCAGGCAGTGGTTGCACTGGAAAACGGCAAATTCACCAAAGCACCGGTTAAATCACAATTTGGCTGGCATGTCATTCTGAGAGAAGACTCCAGAAAACTGACACCACCTCCGTTTGATGCCGTTAAAGAGCAATTCCGTCCTTTGGTACAGCGTCAGAAAGCACAAAAATTCATCGAAGGTCTGCGTTCAGCTGCCAAAGTTGAAATTTTGTTGCCTAAAGAACAACCGGCAGCGGAACCCGCCGCCCAACAACCTGCTGCCAGCGAAGCTGCTGCACCCGCGCCAGCCGAAGCCGCACCCGCTACTGCAAAATAATCAGCAGCTGCGAAACCCATCCACAGCAGGATGCAAATCCTGCTGTGTTCAAACTTGAGGCCTGTCAGACCTCTGTCATAGCGTTTTTCGGCTCCTTGCCATCTTTGCACTTTTAGCTCCCAAATCCGCTCATTTCCTATGATTTATGAGGAAATTCGCGGGGTGTAGCGGTATCTCAAATTGCAAATCAAAGCTGATTCGTGATTAAATAACAGATGCAAAATTTTTCGTCATTAACTACAGAGCCGATGATGCAAGACTATCAAAATCAAAGATCCACTGTATTGCAGATACTGGATGAGCACCAATCCATGCCGGGCAGTCTGCTGCCAATCCTTCATGCAATTCAAGATACTCTGGGCTATATTCCGCCAGCTGCTGTAGCTGACATTGCCAGTGCGCTTCATCTATCCAAAGCCGAGGTGCACGGCGTTATCACTTTTTATCACTACTTTCGTGAAACGCCTCCTGGCAAACACACCATTCGCATCTGCCGTGCTGAATCGTGCCAATCAATGAACAGCAAAGGTCTGGAAAAACACGCCAAAGCCAAACTGAATATTGACTACCATGAAACAACCGCCGACGGTCAGTTTTCCTTGGAGCCGGTTTACTGCATGGGCAACTGCGCCTGCTCGCCATCGATTGCAATCGATGACGAAGTCTATGGCCGCGTCACTCCGGAAAAATTCGATCAACTGTTAGCATGCAAAGGTGCTGAATAATGACCCGCTTATTTATTTCCCGCGACTCCACCGCTTTATCTTTGGGTGCCGAGCAAGTCGTTAAAGCTATTCAGCAACAGACTGCAGCTCAAGGCCAATCGGTTGACATCGTCCGCAACGGTTCCCGCGGCCTGTTCTGGCTGGAACCCCTGGTCGAGGTTGAAACAGCTGCCGGCCGCGTGGCTTATGGCCCGGTCAATAGCGCAGATGTCGCCTCTCTGCTGGAAGCAGGCTTGCTGGAAGGCAAAAGTCATCCGCTGTATCTTGGCAACATCGAAGAACTGCCTTATTTCAAAAATCAGAACCGTCTGACTTTCGCCCGCGTCGGCCTGACCGATCCGGTCAGTATCGATGATTATCTGGCGCATGACGGTTATCGCGGTCTGCAAAATGCCCTGAAACTGCAAGGTGCCGAGATCGTCAAACAGGTTACCGATTCAGGCCTGCGTGGCCGCGGTGGTGCAGCATTCCCGACCGGCATCAAATGGAATACCGTTTTAAACGCGCCGGCCGATCAAAAATATATCGTCTGCAATGCTGACGAAGGTGACTCAGGCACCTTCTCTGATCGCATGATCATGGAAGGCGATCCGCTGGTATTGATCGAAGGCATGACCATCGCTGGTCTGGCAGTAGGTGCCACCCAAGGTTATATCTACCTGCGTATCGAATACCCTCATGCCAAACAAGCACTAAATCAAGCCATTGCCGCGGCTTACGCGCGCGGCTATCTGGGCGAAAACATTCTAGGCAGCGGCAAAACCTTCCATCTCGAAGTCCGTAGCGGTGCCGGTGCCTATATCTGCGGCGAAGAAACCTCGTTGCTGGAAAGTCTGGAAGGCAAACGCGGCTTGGTACGTTTTAAACCGCCCCTTCCTGCAATCGTGGGTCTGTTTGGCAAACCTACCATTGTTAATAACGTGATTTCGCTGGCCTCGGTGCCGGTTATTCTCGACAAAGGCGGCGAATTTTACCGCGACTATGGCATGGGCAGATCGCGTGGTACCCTGCCTTTGCAACTGGCGGGCAATATCAAATATCCCGGACTGTTCGAAGTCGCATTCGGCATCACCTTACGTGAAATTCTTTACGATTACGGCGGCGGCTCGGCCAGCGGCCGGCCAATACGGGCGGTACAGGTCGGTGGACCACTGGGCGCTTATGTTCATGAAGGTCAGTTTGATACACCACTGGATTATGAGGCATTCGCCGCAATCCAGGCCGTGCTGGGGCATGGCGGTATCGTGGTGCATGATGACACGGTCAACATGGCTGAAATGGCCCGTTATGCGATGGAATTTTGCGTGGAAGAATCCTGTGGTAAATGCACACCTTGCCGGATCGGTTCGACCCGCGGGGTTGAAGTGATTGATCGTATCGTCGCCGGTACGGATAAAGACCAAAACACCGTACTTTTAAGAGACCTGTGCAACACCATGACCTTTGGTTCATTGTGCGCCATGGGCGGCATGACACCTTTCCCGGTTCTGAGCGCTCTTAACCATTTTCCTGAAGACTTTGGCCTTCCCAAAGGCAAAGCCTGATTGATTACGAGGAGATAACTGATGTCAGTCAATAAACCTACCGATTACGGCACCCCCGTAAGCCCTAACACTGATCAAGTCACCCTTGAGATTGATGGTCACAAAGTCACCGTCAATGCCGGCAGCTCAGTGATGCGTGCTGCTGCCGAAGCCGGCATTACCATTCCCAAACTTTGTGCGACTGACAGTCTTGATCCGTTCGGCTCCTGCCGTATGTGTCTGGTCGAAATCGAAGGCGCCCGCGGCTATCCGGCTTCCTGTACCACTCCGGTTGCCGAAGGCATGAAGGTTTGCACCCAAAACGAGAAACTCGGCACCATCCGTCGCGGTATCGCCGAACTGTATATTTCAGACCACCCGCTCGACTGCCTGACCTGTTCGGCTAACGGCAACTGCGAACTGCAGGATACGGTAGGTCAGGTCGGTCTGCGCGAAGTGCGTTATGGTTTTGAAGGCGATAACCATCTGAGTGCCGAAAAAGACACCAGTAATCCTTATTTCAACTTCGATCCGTCCAAATGTATCGTCTGCTCACGCTGCGTCCGCGCTTGCGAAGAAGTGCAAGGCACGTTTGCGCTGACCATCGATGGCCGTGGCTTTGAATCGCATATCTCACCGGGCCAGGATCAGCCGTTCATGGAATCGGAGTGCGTTTCTTGCGGGGCTTGCGTTCAAGCCTGCCCGACGGCCACTCTGATCGAAAAATCAGTGGTCGATTTCGGCCAGCCAGAACACAGCACCATTACCACCTGTGCCTACTGCGGCGTTGGCTGCTCGTTCCGTGCCGAAATGAAAGGCGAACAACTGGTGCGCATGGTGCCTGACAAAAACGGCGGTGCCAACCACGGTCACTCTTGCGTCAAAGGCCGTTTTGCCTTTGGTTATGCGACACACAAAGACCGCATCACCACCCCGATGATCCGCGATCATATTTCCGAACCTTGGCGCGAAGTCAGCTGGGATGAAGCCATCCAATATGCTGCCAGACGTTTCAAAGAAATCCAGGCCAAATACGGCAAGGATTCAGTCGGTGGACTGACTTCATCACGCTGCACCAATGAAGAAGCCTATCTGGTACAAAAACTGATCCGTGCCGGCTTTGGTAACAACAACGTTGATACCTGCGCCCGTGTCTGCCATTCACCTACCGGTTATGGCCTGAAACAAACCTTGGGCGAATCATCAGGAACCCAGACTTTTGATTCAGTGATGAAATCCGATGTGATTCTAGTGATTGGCGCCAACCCGACCGACGGTCATCCTGTGTTCGGTTCCATCATGAAACGCCGCCTGCGTGAGGGCGCCAAACTGATCGTGGTCGACCCAAGAAGCATTGATCTGGTTGACAACAGCCCGCACATAGTCGCCGATTATCACCTGAAGCTGAAACCCGGCAGCAACGTTGCGGTAGTAACCGCACTGGCGCATGTCATCGTCAGCGAAGGTCTAATGAATGATGCCTTTGCGCTGGAAAAATGCGAAGTCGATTCCTACCTGAAATGGAAAACCTTCGTGGCACAGGAAAAATTCTCTCCTGAAGCCGTCGAAGCAATTACCGGTGTCGATCCGGAATTGATCCGCGGCGCGGCCCGCCTTTATGCAACCGGCGGCAACGCAGCGATTTATTACGGTCTGGGCGTCACCGAACACAGTCAGGGCTCCACCACCGTGATCGGCATTGCCAACCTGGCGATGGCCACCGGCAACATTGGCCGCGAAGGCGTCGGCGTTAACCCGCTGCGTGGTCAAAACAACGTACAGGGTTCCTGCGATATGGGTTCATTCCCGCATGAATTCGTCGGCTATCGTCATGTGTCCGATACCGCTACCCGCCAATTGTTTGAAAAAGCCTGGGGAGTGGCGCTGTCGCCAGAACCCGGTCTGCGAATTCCGAACATGTTTGACGCTGCCATCGATGGCAGCTTTAAAGGTATGTATGTGCAAGGTGAAGATGTTGCCCAATCTGATCCTGACATTCACCACGTTCATCACGCTTTGCGCGAACTGGAATGTCTGGTGGTACAGGATATTTTCCTGAATGAAACCGCCAAATTTGCCCATGTCTTTTTGCCAGGTTCTTCATTCCTGGAAAAAAACGGCACCTTTACCAATGCCGAGCGCCGTATTTCACCAGTACGCAGAGTCATGAAACCACTCGCAGGCAAAGAGGACTGGGAAGTCACCCAGGATCTGGCCAACGCCTTGGGTTATCCGATGAACTACAGCCATCCGTCTGAAATCATGGACGAAATCGCCAGCCTGACACCTCAGTTGTCCGGCGTCAGCTACGAAAAACTCGACCAGCTGGGCAGTGTGCAATGGCCTTGTAATGATGAAGCGCCCGCTGGCACACCGACCATGCACGTCGATGAATTCGTGCGTGGCAAAGGCCGTTTCATGCTAACCGAGTATGTACCAACTTCAGAACGGACCAGCAGCAAATTCCCGTTGATCCTGACTACCGGTCGTATCTTGTCGCAATACAATGTCGGCGCTCAGACCCGCCGCACCGAAAACAACGCCTGGCACGGTGAAGACAAGCTGGAACTGCATCCTCACGACGCCGAAACACTGGGCATTAATGACAATGACTGGGTCGGCGTGAAAAGCCGGGTCGGTGAAACAGTGATGCGGGCGGTAATTACCGACCGTATGCAGCCGGGCGTGGTATACACCACCTTCCACTTCCCGCATTCAGGCGCCAATGTCATCACCACCGACAATTCCGACTGGGCAACCAACTGTCCGGAATACAAGGTTACTGCGGTGCATGTGTCAAAAGTGGCGCAACCCTCTGACTGGCAGAAGGAATATCGCAGTTTCTCTGATCAGCAAGAGTCTTTCCTTGAAAACCGCATCCCGGCCGGCGAATAACTGCCGTCTGAGATCATGGACATCCTGAGTGAACTAGGGCCTGCCAGCTATCGTCAAATTAATGCCGACAGCTGGCAAGGCCCGGTTCATCAGTCCAAAACCGACTTTGTCGCCGAAGAAGTACCGGTGGTGCTGGTCTATAACAACCAGCCGCATGTGGTGATGTTATGCAGCCCGGTCGATCTGGAAGATTTTGCCTTGGGTTTCAGTATCACCGAAAACATCGTCAGACAGCCTGCCGACGTGCAGTCGATCCGCGTTTATCAACGATCCAAAGGCATTGAAGTCAGAATCACCATCCCAGAAACCTGTTCGGCCAGCATCAGTGACAAAGGCAAAAACCTGACCGGCCGCACCGGCTGTGGTCTATGTGGCGCCACTACCCTGGAACAGGCTATCAAACCGCTTAAAAGCGTCGGCCCCGGACTACCGCTGCAAGCCTCACAACTGCAGGCCGCATTTGAAACCATGCGCCAGCGCCAGAGCATCAATCAGCTGACCGGCGCCGTTCATGCCGCCGCCTGGCTCGATGCTCAGCAAGGTGTGGTTAAGGTCCGCGAAGACGTCGGTCGCCATAATGCGCTCGACAAGCTGATTGGCAGCCTGATCAAAAGCCAGTATCGGTTTGATCAGGGTTGGCTGCTGGTCACCAGCCGCGCCAGTTATGAAATGGTACAAAAAGCCGCCAGCGTCGGTGTTACCCTGCTGGCCGCGATCTCGGCGCCGACCGCTCTGGCGATTCAGTTAGCTGAAAAATCCGGCATGACCCTGGTGGGTTTTGCCCGTAACGACAACCATGTGATTTATACTCATCCCCACCGTTTACAACATTCATTCACTTAAGCACGATTATGAATATTAATACTCTCGTTAAAATGGCAAACAATATCGGCGCCTTCTTCAACTCCGAACCAGACCGCGAAGACGGTATCAAAGGCGTTGAAACCCACTTGAGAAACGCTTGGGAACCGCGCATGAAAAAAGCCATCATTGCCCATGTCGATGCCGGCCATACAGACGAGCTGATGGAAATCGTCACCGAAGCGGTTAAACGTCTGAAATAAACCCGCTGTTCCCGGAGATACAGGCCGCTCTGTATCTCCTGCCCTAACGCCCCCCTACCTCATACACCCCAACGCCCAGATCCAGACAAGTCAGATACAGGCGCAAATCAAACTCCAACTGGTGATAGTCCGGCACGATGTGCTGGCACAACTGATAAAACGCCTTGTTATGCTGCTTTTCGCGTAAATGCGCCAGCTCATGCGCCACGATCATGGTCAAAAATGCTTCCGGCGCCGTTTTAAACACCGAACCAATCCGGATCTCGCTTTTCGCCTTTAACTTGCCGCCTTGCACCCGCGAGACCGCGCTGTGCAAACCCAGCGCCTGATGCAAGACATCCAGTTTATCGTCATAAATCACCTTGCTCAGCGGCGGCGACTGACGCATGGCCCGATTTTTAAGTGCCAAGGTAAATTCATATAAGGCTTTGTCGGTTTTGATGCTGTGACACAGCGGATATTTGCTGCGCAGATAGGGCAGCAGCTGCGCCGACTCGATCATGGCACCGACTTTGGCTTTCAACTCGGGCGAGTAGCCACCTAAATACTTCAGTCCCACGGCGGTAAATCAGCCTGATAAGCCACGAAGTCTTTATCGGCAGGCTCGGTCACAGGCGCTGCCGTTACCGCATTTGGCCGAGGACTGGCAACACTGGCCGCCGGACTGTCTGTCAGCCATTTCGCAAACAGCGCCAGTTCCTTGCCGGCAGTGACATACCATTTTTTGAGGGCCGGATCCCAGCGGGCACCCAGCGCTTTGGCGGCATCTTTTTCCGCAAAAGGAACCGCAAGATAAATTTTCGATTCGGCCATGACTTGCCCAGTGTTAAAACAGCGCCGGATCCTATCACAAAGCCCTAGCCGCTCCAAACCCGGCCCTAGCCGCTAATCAGCGTTACTAACGTAGCGTAGCGACAACAAAAAGTTGGTCTTTTGGCCTGATGTCACAAAACTGTCATATTCGCCTTCTAAAATTCGCGCCAACTCAAGGGCTAACCGCAATACCGAGTTAAGTAACCACAGGGATGTCAGTTGCGCATTAGCGCTTGAAACCAATTTTAATAAATACACTTGGGAGATTTTATGAAGGCAACAAAACTCAGCCTGGCAATCGCATCGATGATCGGTGCCGGTTTCGCCGGTCAGGCTTTGGCGCTGGACTTATACGTAGACAACAAAACTCAACAAATCTTTGCTGAACCAGGCCCGAACCGCAGCAAACTGGGTTCTTTTGAAAAAGTTGAAGACTCAGCTGCTCAAAAAGCTGAAATCGCCAAAATCAAAGATGATCTGGCACTGAAAAACAACGAAATCAAAGCGTTGGATGAGCATGTTAAAGACCCTAAATACGGCGAACTGCAAATCAACGACAAAGGCATCAAATTCGAAAGCAAGGACGGCAATTTCGAAATGGCTTTGAATGGTCGTTTGCAACTGGATTCTCAATCTAATGTTTCCGGCATGAGTGGAGGCAGCCTGCCTAATCCAACTGGTTCAAATACAACTAACCAACTTGCAGATGGTGCTGGTGTTCGCCGCGCTCGTATCGGTGTAGAAGGTAGCTATTACAAAGATTTCCAATATAAATTTGAATACGACTTTGCCCGTGGCGATGGTACGGTTGCCAGCGGCATTACCGATGCTTACGTTAACTGGAAAGGCTACGACCCATTAAGTATCAAAATAGGTCAGTTTAAAGAGCCATTCTCACTCGAAGAAGCTACTAGCAACCGTTACTTGACCTTCATCGAACGTAACATGGCAGTTAACACCTTCTCTGATAATGATAATGCCTATAAAACAGGCTTCGGTGTCGGTTATTCACAACCACGTTGGACTGCCAACTTGGCTTTGCAAGGTGAATCAGTAGCACGCGGCGGCGCTTCAAATAGCACTAGCTCTTTAAATGGCATGGGTAATACCAACCGTAATAATGGCTCAGGTGATATGG
>CAIUWU010000311.1 GCA_903902945.1 uncultured Pseudomonadota bacterium | reverse complement strand
GGAGGGCGCGGTCCTGCGCCCGCTCGTCACGCTCGCGCCCGGCAGCTTCGAGGCCAGCGCCGCCGGCGCGCGCGCGGAGTTCCAGTGGGCGCCGCCTGCCCTTGCCCCGCTGCCGGTGCGCGACGCCGACGGCACTGTTTATGTGCAGACGTCGCGCTGCCTCGCCGCGCTGACGGCCGACGGCGTGCGCTGGTCGCGCGTCGAGCCGCTGGTGGCGTACCAGCCGACGACGCGCGAACTCGGCGGGCGCGAACGCCCGGCGGTCAGCGGCGACGTGGTGGCGGCGCGCCAGTGGCGCCCGGAACGCGGGTGGACGCTGCGTGGCTTTGCCCGCCGCGACGGCCGCGAGTGCTGGACCTGGGCAGGCGGCGAGTGGCTGCCCGCCAGCCCGCCCGCTCCCGCCGCCGGGCGCTTCTACCTGATGGCCACCAAGGGCGGCGAAGTTGCCCTCGTCGCCGTGGACGCACCGAGCGGCGAGACGCTCTTCGTCCTGCCGGTCTGCGCCGGCCCCGCGTCCCTGCAGCTCGATGAGTTGTACTACACCTACGCGGCCGGGCTGCCGCCGCCGGTGGCCGACGGGCAGGCGGTCTACTTCCTCACCGGGCGCGGCGTGTTTGGCGCGGCGCACGCGGGCGACGGCAGCCTCAACTGGGCGCGCGTCTACCCGCGGCGGCTCTGCCCGGCGGCGCTGGCGGAACGCGTCGCCGCGCCGGCGCTGGTCGGCCGCCAGGGCGTGCTCTTCGCGCCGCAGGACGGCAACCAGCTCTGGCTGATCGCCGGCGCCACCGGCAAACTGCTGGCGCGCCAGACGCAGGTCGCGTGGACCGAGGTGCAGCCCGCCGGCCCCGACGCCGCCGCGGTGCTCACCCCGGGCGCGACGGTGTTCGTGGCGTTGAGCGACCTGCGCCCCACCCGGCTGGATGGGCGGCGCGCCTACCTCGCGCCGCTGGCCAACGGCTGTGTCCTCGCCGGGGCGGACGGCGTCGGCGCCTACACAGCGGACGGCAAGGCGCGCGTGCTGGGCAAGCTGCCCGCCGGCGTGTTGCCGCTGGCTTGGCTGGGCGGCGCGCTCTACGGCGTGGCGGCGGATCAGCCGCTGCGCCTCGGCGTCGTTGCCGACATTACGGCCTTTACCTATTATCTGGCCTGAGAAAGATGATCGACAGAAGTTCGCGGCGATCGTCGGAAAAGTCGAAATACTTAAATCCCAATACAAACAAAGTCTGATTGATCTGGAAAACCTCTATGGCGCATTAAGCCAGCAGGCATTTAAAGGTGAACTCGATTTATCGCGTATCCCTTTGGACAAGTTAGTCGATGAAAACAATGCGTACATTAAAAAAAGGCTTCGCTTAAGCGTTGAGCCCAGTTTTTCTAAAAATGTTCAGGAGACCTTGGCGAGTTTGAATGTGTTTAATCAAACAGCTGCAAGCCATTTTAAGGCTTTAGAAGAAGCCAATCGAGTGACGAAATTGCCCTGGGATCAACTGAATTCTCTTAGTCGGTTGGCTGAACAATTCGCGTCGTTTCGCTCGCCATTGCAGGAGCTTGGACAGATGTCGGCACTTTGTAAGTCGTTCGAGCAAGCGGAAGCTGCAATAAAAAAAGCAAATCTCGACCGTATAGGATCACTGACACAAAGTGCAGAATTGGCTCGCAGCCTTGCTTTTGAGGTGCCTAAGATCGATTTTGATCGATTGTCTTTACATGAAGATTTAATCAAAAAAGCAAATGTCCCCTTCGAATCGCTAATCAAATCAATTGAGCAATTACACATACCTCCGCAGCGTTATTTTGATTCGATTAGTAGCCAACTTGAAACCGCCAAACGCTTCCAAAGCACTATTCCTGATTTCACAACTTGGCAGAAAAATTACTCAGAGGTTTCAGAATTCGATTTTGATGATTCTGACAAATTATTTACCCGGTATTTTGAAGCCGAAGATGTTGTTGGCGTCATTTCCAGTGCGAACGAGCCTTTGTCATTCGAAAGCTTACTGGAACAACTTGGCGAATTGAGCACATTGGATTTCGCTGGTTATGAAAGAATAAAGGCGATTATTTTCGATTTATTGGCAAATAATCGACTGAAACAGATATTCGACAAAAATAAGCAAACGCTGTTGTTTTCGATAATTGAAACCGAGCCATCGCAATGAAGCTACTTAGGTTGAAGATTACCAACCCAGAAGGCTTTCGAAGCTTGCAACCGGGTTTTGAATATTGGTTTCGTTCCCAGTGGGATTTGCTCGAAGAGCAAAGCTTTGCACCTTTTATCTGTGCCGGTCCCAATGGCAGCGGTAAGTCCAATTTATTGGAAGCCTTGGCGGCGATATTTTTTCATTTGGATTGTAAGAGTCTAAATTACCGTCCTGAATTATTCGAATTCGACTCCGAAAATGTACCGGGTGGTTTTCGGGAGGAAACCGGTATCCCTGACGGGTTTGAGCTGGAATATTTGAGCAAGTCCTTTCCCGAGTTTGTTACAAGCAGCAACATTCAGCAACCGCATATCAAAATTGTTAAGGAGGCTGATTGTGGGCCTCAGTTCTTTATTTTAAATGGCGCTGGATTCGATCAGGATGCTCCACTCGATAGCCGATTAGTAAAAGCGGTATTGCCAGATTTTGTGGTCGCCTATTCATCCGGAGAGAACGAGATCCTTAGCTTGCCGTTTTTCAAAATGCGCTTTATTCATTTTGATGAGTACCTGGATTCTTTGCGCAAGGAAACACCCTATACAGGCACACCGGAAGGACGACTCGTTTTTCTTGATCAGGATTTCAATCAAGCCATTTTGCTGAGTAATTTTATTCTGGGCGATCCCAGACACCTTGAGCCATTCAAAGAAGAAATGGCTCTGGATGGCATTAAGTATTTTCGGATAGTTTTAAAGGACATCCTTTATCCGTCTGGTTTGGGTATTTCCACTGAAAAGACGGGGCAATGGCCTCTGTTGGAGAACGCGCGGAGTGTTCAGGAAAAATTGCGTCAATGTGCTTCCGCATATTTTTACAATAGTGACGGTGACACACATTATTTGGATTACTGGTTGGATGAAGAGTGTAAGAAAGCTTTTGCTTTGCATTTTGGAACGGCATTAGAACTGTTTCGGTCCTTACAATTATTGCTGACACTTAACCTCTACTCGGTAAGTAATCAACAAAAGTTGGAGATGTACCAGTCGCAAAGCCTTTATGTGAATGAAACCATTCCCATCTTGCCATCCGATCAGCGTGTCATTCGGTTTAAGGATGTGGTTTTGCTGAAATCGGGAGTTAATGCCACTGTCTATAGCAAAACCCTGTCGGATGGTGAGAATCAATTTTTGCATACGCTTGGAATTTGTACGCTTTATCGGGATAGTGACGTGTTGTTTTTGCTGGACGAGCCAGATACGCACTTTAACCCAGACTGGCGATCTCAATTTATTACGCGTTTGAGACAGTGTCTGCCTGACGATTTAAAGTCAGGTAGTCATGAAATGTTGATTACCACCCATACGCCGTTTTTAATATCCGACAGCAAGCCTAATAAGGTCTTGGTGTTCAAGAAGGACAAAGCCACCGGAGATGTTAGCATCAGCCATCCTGACTACAACACCCTGGGCGCGTCGATCAACAAAATCACCATGAGTACCTTCGGCAAACGCGAGACCATAGGCGGATATGCGCAGGGTATTTTGGATCGCTTGCGTGCGCAATTTGATACAGGCAATGCAGATGCCACGGCTTTGATCGACGAGATAAACCAAGAGTTGGGGGATTCGGTGGAAAAAATCCTGTTGATCAAGGCGATTCTCGACAAGGCGGAGGGCACCGAACCGGAGGGTCGCAACTGATGCTGTTTGCCTATACCTACGTCCCGCACCAGATGGAGAAGATGCAGAAATTCATTGATTTCATCTTTTTCGATGTGTGGTGCAAGGCACCATCAAGCCGGCCATTTGGCTTAAATTTGTTTGACGCCAACGAGGAACTGCATGAGGTGATGGAAGCGTTCTATTATTAGGACAAAAAAATGCCGATTTCTTTTACGGTAACGTTGAAAGAATTTACGGACATTTTTCTAAGCTGAATACGAAGCAAATTCGCCGGTTGAAATGGTGGTACATCTGCAATAACAACATCGAGCGACTGTGCAATAACGAATTCGAATGTTATGCCACCAGATACTCTGACATCGAGAAGAAGTTTCCAAGCATTGCAGCCGATACACGCAAATTTTTCACGGGCCTTTATGACTTCGATGCAGCCGCATTGAAGCAGAAAGTTGGCAATATCGACGATCACTATAAGACGTTCGTGGAAACCAACAAAGCAGGTAAATGCCCGTTCTGTGGCATCAGCGACTTGGTGGGTGAATATCAAAGCAAACGTGAGGCCTACGATCATTATCTGCCCAAGGCTTTGTATCCATTCAATTCGATCAACTTTCACAATCTGGTTCCGGCTTGCCACCACTGCAACAGCAGTTACAAGAGCAGCAAGGATCCAGCTTTTACACCGAAAGACCCCGCCCGGGCGGTTCGGCGCCGCGCTGTTTTTTATCCTTACACGGACAAACCTTATGCTATCCAGCTGCAAATGGAATTGCGGCATACGAATATCGAGAGTCTGACGCCTGCGGATGTCAGCCTACACTTCGGTCCCGCCGATCTTGAGGAGAAACTCAACACATGGAAAGACGTTTACGGTATTGAAGAGCGTTACAAAGCCAAACTGTGTGGGGATAACGACGGCAAATATTGGCTGACTCAAGTTCTGGATGAATGGCGGGAAGACGGCAGATCACCTCAAAATTTTCTGACGACGCTAGCTAGGCAGGCCAGGACTTCACCTTATGCCGATTGCAATTTTCTACGCAAGCCATTTCTTGATGCCTGCGAACAGATCGGCTTATTTGAAACAAACCAATAAGTCCTTCGCCAACTTAACCGCTGAGGCTCTGAATTCGGCTGTATAGATATTAGGTTTCTCTCGCCTCATTTGGACCACACTTAATTTTAAACATTGTAAAAGTGTGTCCAGCAAAGTGTAACCACATCAGTGTTAACCAGGCAGTCATACCGCAGTAAATCAAGACATCAATATCGCCTGATCTGCGTATAATTCCCGACTCAAATACTTTGGCACTACTCGTTATTCTCACTCCTGACTGTAATGACCGAATCTTTAATTTATAACGAAGCCCACGTCCGCCTTTTGCTGGACAGTTATCAGCGCTTGCTGGGTAAGCCATTGCTGGCGGTAGATCCGACGCGGAGTCTGGCCCAGCAGTTGAATGCGGCAGCGTTCGTCTTGTTGTCGCATAACACAGATAGCGATCCGCTGTTTAATTATGGCAATCAGCAGGCTTTGGCCTTATTTGAACTGACCGAAGCGCAACTGGTGAACCTGCCTTCCCGCCTGTCGGCGGAACCGATCAATCAGCAACAGCGTGAAGCCTTGCTGGAACAGGTGCGCAGCAAGGGCTATATCAGCGATTACCGCGGAGTGCGGATTTCCAGCACTGGCAAACGTTTTCTGATTGAACGTGCCGTGGTCTGGAATCTGCTGGATGAAAACGGCCATTATCACGGTCAGGCCGCCTGTTTCAGTGACTGGACCTGGCTTGCATAACTTTTATCGGACACATTATGAATATCGCTTTAAAAAAATCCGCTTGCGCTGTTTTGCTGCTGGGTAGCACGCTGGCCAACGCCGATGAAATCGGTTGCGTGACCACCGCCTGGAAACTGGTCGGCGCCAATCACAAAGTTTGTGTCGATGCTTTTCAGGACCCGAAAATTCCCAATGTGGTGTGTCATATCAGTCAAGCCAGAACCGGTGGTATTTCCGGAACTCTGGGACTGGCGGAAGATCCCTCGCAATTTTCCTTAGCCTGTCGTCAAGTGGGGCCGATTGAACTGCCTGCCAAATTGCCGGACAGCGAAACCGTGTTTTCGGAAAGTACATCGCTGCTGTTTAAATCCACCAACATTACCCGCCTGTGGGATGCCAGACACAACACCCTGGTTTATCTGGCGATCAGCCGCAAAGTAATCGAAGGCGCACCGGCCAACAGTATCTCTACCGTGCCGGTGATGCCCTGGGGAAAATGAGCCGTCATGCAAACCTATCTGGATTTACTCAGTACCCTGTTAAACCAAGGCAATCGCAAGGGTGACCGCACCGGCAGCGGTACGCTGTCGCTTTTTGGCCATCAGATGCGTTTTGATCTGGCGGCCGGCTTTCCGCTGCTGACAACCAAAAAAGTTCATCTCAAATCCATCATTCATGAATTGCTGTGGTTCCTGAATGGCGATACCAATATCGCTTATTTGCAGCAAAACGGCGTGACGATCTGGGACGAATGGGCCGATGCCAGCGGTGAGCTGGGTCCGGTTTATGGCAAGCAATGGCGCAATTGGCCGACCGCCAGTGGTGAAACCATCGATCAGATTGCGCAGGTGGTGGAACAAATCCGCACTACTCCCAACAGCCGGCGCATGATCGTTTCGGCCTGGAATGTAGCGGATCTGCCGGATGAATCACAATCGCCGCAGGCCAATGTCGCCGAGGGCAAAATGGCGCTGGCCGCCTGTCATGCCTTGTTTCAGTTTTATGTGGCCGATGGCAAATTGTCCTGCCAGCTCTATCAGCGCAGTTGCGATACCTTTCTGGGGCTGCCGTTCAATATTGCCAGTTATGCCCTGCTCACCCATATGCTGGCTCAGCAATCTGATTTGCTGGTTGGTGAACTGATCTGGACCGGCGGTGATGTGCATTTGTATCTCAACCATCTTGAACAGGCCCAGCTGCAATTAAGCCGTGAGCCTTTGGCTTTGCCGCAACTGCAGATCAAGCGTCGCCCGGAGTCTATATTTGATTATCGCTATGACGATTTCGAAATCGTTGGCTATCAGGCGCATCCTGCCATCAAGGCGCCTATTTCGGTCTGATTGGCGTGAACCGGCAAAAGCGCGAACTGATTTTCGAGCGGCTGGCGGCGGCGATTCCCGAGCCGACTACCGAATTGCAGTACTCGACGGCCTTTGAATTGCTGATTGCCGTGGTACTCTCCGCCCAGGCCACCGATAAAGGGGTCAACAAAGCTACCGCCCTGCTGTTTCCGGTTGCCAACACGCCGCAGGCGATTCTGGCGCTGGGTGAAACCGGTTTAAAGCACTACATCAAAACCATCGGACTGTTTAACAGCAAAGCGGCCAATATCATCAAGCTTTGTCAGACACTGATCGAGCAGCATGGCGGCGAAGTGCCGAAAGACCGGGCGGCGCTGGAAGCGCTGGCCGGTGTCGGCCGCAAGACAGCCAATGTGATTTTGAATACCGCATTTGGTTTACCGACGATTGCGGTTGATACCCATATTTTTCGTCTGGCCAACCGTACCGGTCTGGGGCCCGGTAAAAATGTGCTGGAAGTGGAAAAGAAACTCGATAAAAGCGTGCCGGCGCGCTTTAAAAAAGACGCCCATCATCTGTTGATTTTGCATGGCCGCTATACCTGCATCGCCAGGAAACCTCGCTGCGAAAGTTGCTGCATAGTTGATTTGTGTGAATTTAACGCAAAGAATTTAAGTTGATATGCCATAATCCGGCGACAAAATTAGCGGTCCATGATTTATCTAATGTGACGGCCTTACATAACTATAAACACACTTGGAGAGAAAGCATCATGAAAAAATACAACAAAACCCAGATTGCCACTGCTGTAGGAAGTGCTGTTCTGACCGGTCTGGCGGCCAATGTCAATGCTGAAACCAATCCATTTGCGATGACTGAAATGTCATCCGGTTACATGCAAGTGGCAGTGGATACGCACAATAAAGTCAATGAAGCCGGTTGTGGCGCTGCTGCCAAAGCCGACAGCAAGGCTCATGAAAAACATGATGGCGGTCAGGTCAAAAAAGCCGAAGGTTCATGCGGTGCCGGTCAGTGCGGTGCGATGATGAGCGGTGGCAAAATGAAACCCGGCATGGAAAGCAGTTGTGGCGCGATGATGAAAGGCAAAGAAGGTGCTTGCGGCATGATGGGCGACATGAAACACGGTGACGAAGGTAAAGCCGATCATAAAGCGGGTCAGATGGCTTGCGGCGCAATGATGAAAGACAGTGAAACTGCCTGCGGTGCAAAAATGCACGGCGGCCATTAATCATTTAATTTACCTCTAGTCCGACACCTATCATGGATTTACAGCAACTTGTTATTGATTACGGCTATCTTGCGCTGTTCATCGGGACTTATCTGGAAGGTGAAACGATCCTGCTGATTGCCGGTTTTCTGGCTCACAGCGGGATCGGGCTGGAACTGCCTCTGGTGATTCTGTCAGCATTTCTTGGGACGTTTGCCGGCGATCAGACCTTTTTTTACATTGGTCGTTGGAAAGGCATCAGCTTTCTGGAAAAAAGACCGCTGTGGCATAGTAAAACCGATAAGGTGTTCGATTTATTGCACCGACATCAGCTGCCGGTGATTTTGGGTTTCCGTTTTATTTACGGGATTCGCAATGTCACCCCGTTTGTGATCGGTGCCAGTCGCCTTAGCCCCGTTAAATTTTTCATCCTCAATTTTCTGGGGGCTTTGATCTGGGCGATCTCGTTTGGTCTGATCGGCTACCAGTTCGGCGATCTGGCGGAACGCTTTTTAGGCGATGTCAAAGAATATCAATTTTATTTCCTGGGCTTGCTGGTCATCGTCGGTGTTTTTCTGTTCTGGCGTTCGGCCCGAAAACAGGAACAATAAACGGGCGGGAGGTTTTCATGGGTACCCCATTAAATACCATTTCAGGTGCTGGTCTAGGTCTGAAGCGTTCGTTTCTGAATGACGTTTTGCAACAGCCACCGGCTGAAATCGGCTTTTATGAGGTGGCCCCGGAAAACTGGATGACCATCGGCGGCAAGCATGGCCAGCGCTTTAAGGCTATGACCGAGCAGTTTCCGTTTGTGGCTCATGGTTTGTCGCTGTCGGTCGGCAGCACCGATCCGCTCGACGAAGCGTTTATCCGCGCCCTGAAAGGTTTTATTGCCGAGTACGGCATTAGCCTGTATAGCGAACATCTCAGTTATTGCAGTCATCAGGGTCATTTATATGACCTGATGCCGATCCCGTTTACTGAAGAAGCGGTCAGGCACGCTGCATCACGGATTCGCCGGGTTCAGGAGCTTCTCGAACAACGCATTGCCATCGAAAATATTTCCTATTACGCTGCACCCGGTCAGGAAATGAGCGAGATTGAGTTTTTCAATGCGGTGGTCGCAGAAGCCGATTGCCTGATTCTGCTCGATATCAACAATATCTACGTCAACAGCGTTAATCATCAGTACGATGCCGAAGCCTTCATGCGAGCGATTCCCGGCGAACGGATTGCTTACGGTCACATGGCCGGACATTTTGTGCAGGCGCCGGATTTTCTGGTCGATACCCACGGTGCGCCGGTGATCGATCCGGTTTGGGATTTGCTGAGCAAAGCCTATCAGCATCATGGCGTGTTTCCTACTTTGCTGGAGCGCGATTTCAATCTGCCGCCGCTGGCCGAGCTGGTTGCCGAAGTGGCTACCATCGGTCAGTTACAACAACAGGCTGTTCAGGCCCGACACAAACAGGTGGCCTGATGGCTGTCGACTTTCGTGCCAAGCAGGCAGAGTTTGCTGCCTATATCCGCGATCCGCAGCATAACCCCGCACCGGCCGATGTTGCCCCGGAGCGGATGGCCATGTACCGCGAACTGTTTTTTAACAATATCGATAGTTTTCTCAGCACCAGTTTTCCGGTGTTGCGGACTTTGTTTGATGATCAGCAATGGCTGGCGCTGGCTACCGATTTTTTTGCCAGTCATCGTTGTCAGACTCCCTACTTCTCTGAAATAGCCGAAGAATTTCTCGCCTACCTGCAACAGCGTCAGCAGCCCGGTGATTATCCGTTTCTGTGGGAACTGGCGCATTATGAATGGGTCGAGCTGGCGCTGGCGATAGCCAAGGACGAACCGTTGTTTGCCAGCGATGCCTTACTGGCTGATTTTGAACGGCAGACCTTGACGGTATCGCCGCTGGCCTGGCTGCTGGCCTATCAGTATCCGGTGCAGCAGATTTCTGCACAATTCCTGCCGGTCGTGCCGCCGGCGCAGCCGACTTATCTGGTGGTTTACCGTGATGCCGAACACGAGGTGCATTTCATGCAGGCCGCAGCGCTTACTTTTCGGCTGTTGCAACTGCTGGAACGGCAAGCCGGCACTGCTCGCGAAGCGGTAACGCAACTGGTTGCCGAAATGCCTGGCAGCGATATTGACAGCTTGTTGCCGCATGCACTGAGCAGTCTGTGGGAAATGGCCGTCAAAGGCATCATCGTTGCTGCGTAATCCTGATTTTTAAACCTGTTGAGTATCACTATGCACTATTTACACACCATGGTTCGGGTCAAAGACCTGGAACAGTCGCTGGATTTTTATTGCAACAAACTCGGTCTGGTGGAAATCAGACGCATGGACAGTGAAGCCGGACGTTTTACGCTGGTGTATCTGGCGGCACCGGGCGATCAGCAATCGGCGCAAGCCAATGACGCGCCGTTGCTGGAACTGACTTACAACTGGGATACCGAGGATTACAGCGGCGGGCGTAATTTTGGTCATCTGGCTTTTGCTGTGGATGACATTTATGCCATTTGCGAACGTTTGCAGGCGCAAGGTGTCACCATCAACCGTCCGCCGCGCGATGGCTGGATGGCCTTTATCCGTTCGCCGGATCAGATTTCGATCGAACTGCTGCAAAAAGGTAAACCGTTACCGGTGCAGGAACCCTGGGCTTCGATGGCCAGTGTCGGCGTTTGGTAAACGTCTTCTGTGCCGCCGCTCAGCCTCTATATCCACTTTCCGTGGTGCATCCAGAAATGCCCGTATTGCGATTTCAATTCTCATGCGGTCAAAAACCCCATACCGGAACAGGCTTATATCGATGTCCTGCTGGCTGATCTGGCCAGTGACCTGAGCCAGTTTGCCCCGCTGCCGGCGCTGCAAAGCATTTTTATGGGTGGCGGCACCCCCAGCCTGTTTTCGCCGGCAGCCTTACAGCGCTTGCTGAGCGGCATTGGTCAGCAGCTGGCGCTGGCGGCCGATTGTGAAATCACCCTGGAAGCCAATCCGGGCACTTTTGAAGCCGCCAAGTTTCAGGCGTTTCGTGAGCTGGGTATCAACCGGCTGTCGATTGGTATTCAGAGTTTTCATGATCAGCATTTGCAAAAACTGGGGCGGGTGCATTCTGGTGACGAGGCCAGACGTGCTATCGATATTGCCCGTCAGGCCGGTTTTGATAATCTGAATCTGGATTTGATGTTCGGTCTGCCGGCGCAGACAACCCAACAGGCGCTGGCCGACATAGCAACGGCGCTGTCTTTTGCGCCCAGTCACTTGTCGTTCTATCAGCTGACGCTGGAACCCAATACCTATTTTCATCGTTACCCGCCGGCCTTGCCGGAAGACGATGCCTTGTATGCCATGCAAAAAGCCTGTCAGCAACAGCTGGCGGCGCACGGTTATCAGCAATATGAAATCTCGGCTTATGCGCAGACCGGCAAACAGGCGCGGCATAATCTGAACTACTGGCAGTTTGGCGATTATCTGGGTATCGGCGCTGGCGCTCACGGCAAAATCAGCCAGCATTTACCCGATTCGATTATCCGCACCAGCAAACCTAAAAATCCCGAACAGTATCTGAGCCGGCAGCCGGGGCTATGCGAAACCATTGCGCTCGATCAGCTGCCGCTGGAATTTGTGATGAATCAGCTGCGACTCAGAGGCGGTTTTAATCTGGCTGATTACACGGCAATCACCGGGCTGGCGGCAGAGACTCTGCAACCGGCTTTGCAGGATTGTCTGGATAGCGGTTTGCTGGAGTGCGATCAGCAGCAGATTCGTTGTTCGGAACGCGGCTGGGATTTTCTGGATGCGATTCTGGAAAAATTTTTCCCTTAAAACACAGCGGCTATAATCGCCAGCTTTCCTTTCATAACCCTGTTAATACTTATGCTTGAATATCAAAATCAGTTTATCCACTATGCCCTGGAACTTGGTGTTTTAAAATTTGGCCAGTTTCAGCTCAAATCCGGCCGCACCAGCCCGTATTTTTTTAACACCGGCTTATTTAACAGCGGCGCCAGCCTTGACAAACTGGGGCAGTTTTATGCTCAGGCGCTGATCAATGCCAAGGTTGAGATCGATGTCCTTTACGGACCGGCTTATAAAGGCATTCCGCTGGCCAGTAGCACTGCGATTGCCTATTCGCGCATGAAAAGCGATCTGCCGTTTGCCTTTAATCGCAAAGAAGCCAAAGATCACGGCGAAGGCGGCGTGCTGGTGGGCGCGCCGTTACAGGGTAAGGTATGGATTATCGATGACGTGATTACCGCCGGCACTTCGGTGCGCGAATCGGTAGAAATCATTCGCGGCGCCGGTGCTACCGTGGCTGGGGTGGTGATCGCCCTGGACCGTCAGGAAAAGGGTCAAAATCAGCTGTCGGCAGTACAGGAAGTCGCTGCGCAGTTTGATCTGCCAGTGATCAGCATCATTTCGCTGGAAAATATCATCGATTACATCGCCCTTACCGAACCGGACAGCGAAAAACTGGCGATTATTCATGCTTACCGGCAACAGTATGCCTGTTGATGATTATTGATAGTTGAAAAGCGGCTACCCGGAGTCTGATAAGCCCCTTGCGCTTTAACCCATTTACAAGTTGATGATAGAATCGCCGATTACGATTTTTATCAGAATCTTACGGCTGCGGCGTACAGAACATTATGAGCATGGATTACAAACCAACCCTGAATCTTCCCAAGACCGAGTTTGCGATGAAGGCCAATCTGGCCCAGCGCGAACCGGAGATGTTACAGAAATGGAATCAGAACCAGCTGTATCAAAAAATCAGGGAAATAGCCCACGGCCGTCCTAAATTCATTCTGCATGATGGCCCGCCTTATGCGAACGGCGCGATTCATATCGGCCACGCCGTCAATAAAGTGCTCAAAGACATCATTATCAAATCCAAAACCCTCAGTGGTTTCGATGCACCTTATGTGCCGGGCTGGGATTGTCATGGTTTGCCAATCGAACTGATGGTAGAAAAAAGTGTTGGCAAAGCTGGCGTCAAAGTTACCCCGGCCGAGTTTCGTCAACACTGCCGTACTTATGCCAGCAAACAGGTTGCGATTCAGAAACAAGAGTTCATTCGTCTGGGTGTGCTGGGTGACTGGGATAATCCGTATCTGACCATGGATTTTGCCTTTGAAGCCGATATCGTCCGCGCGCTGGGTCAGATTGCCAGCAACGGCCATCTCAGCAAAGGTGCCAAGCCGGTGCACTGGTGTACCGATTGCGGTTCGGCACTGGCGGAAGCAGAAGTCGAATATGAAGATAAACATTCGCCGGCGATAGACGTTAAGTTTCAGGTGGTAGATGAGCAGGGCTTTTTAGCGCAATGCACTCATCCGGCTGAGCATGTTGGTAGCGGCCCGCTGTCGGTGGTGATCTGGACCACTACTCCCTGGACTTTGCCTGCCAATCAGGGTGTGGCACTGAATCCAGAGCTGGAATATGTGGTTATCCAGTGCCAGATTGATGGTCAGCCCGAGCGTCTGTTACTGGCCGAAGCTTTACTGAAAGATGCGACCTCACGTTATGGCATTGAAGACTATCACGTTGTCGCTTATTGTCAGGGTAGTGCGCTGGAAGGCCAGTTATTGCAGCATCCGTTTTATGACCGCCAAGTGCCGGTGATTCTCGGCGACCACGTCACCACCGATGCTGGTACTGGTGCGGTGCATACCGCTCCCGGCCACGGTCAGGAAGACTATGTGGTTGGCATGAAATACGATCTGCCGGTCGATAATCCGGTCGGTAACAACGGCGTATTTTTACCCAGTACCGAGCTGTTTGCCGGTCTGCATGTGTTTAGCGCCAACGACAAGGTGCTGGACGTGCTGCGCGAGCGAGGCAAATTGCTGCATCATCATGCGCTGCTGCACAGCTATCCGCACTGCTGGCGTCACAAAACGCCGATTATTTTCCGCGCCACGCCGCAGTGGTTTATTGCCATGGAAAGAAATCAGCTGCGGGCCACGGCCTTGCAGGAAGTCCAGCAAGTCAAATGGGTGCCGGACTGGGGTCAGGCTCGCATTGAAACCATGATTGAAAAACGCCCGGACTGGTGTATTTCCAGACAACGTACCTGGGGTGTGCCGATTGCTTTGTTTGTACATAAGGAAAGCGGTGAATTGCACCCGCGCACTGCCGAGCTGATTGAACAGGTGGCGCAGCGCATTGAAAAAACCGGTATCGATGCCTGGTTTGAACTAGATGCCGCCGAGTTACTGGGCGCAGAAGCCGAGCAATACGACAAAATCAACGATACCCTCGATGTCTGGTTTGATTCCGGTGTTACTCATGCGGCGGTGCTGAATCGTCGTGCCCAGCTGCAATTTCCTGCCGATCTGTATTTGGAAGGATCGGATCAGCATCGCGGGTGGTTCCAGTCGTCTTTGATGGCTTCGGTAGCGATGCATGAAGCCGCGCCTTACCGCGAAGTGTTGACCCACGGTTTCGTGGTCGATGCCGAAGGCAAAAAAATGTCCAAATCCAAAGGCAATGTGGTGCTGCCGCAGACGGTGATGAAATCACTGGGTGCCGATGTGTTGCGCTTATGGGTGGCCGGCAGTGATTACCGTTATGAAATGTCGGTGTCGGAAGAAATTTTGAAACGTACTTCCGACGCTTATCGCCGCTTGCGCAATACTGCCCGCTTCCTGCTGTCGAATCTGGATGGATTCGATCCGGCTACCGATCTGGTTGCTACCGAAGATTTGCTGGCGCTGGATCGCTGGGTAGTCGATAAAGCCTGGCAGATTCAGGAAGAGATCAAAGCGGCTTACGACCAGTATCAGTTTCAGGTGATTTATCAGAAAGTGCTGAATTTCTGTAGTATCGATCTGGGTGGTTTTTATCTGGATATCATTAAAGATCGCCAGTACACCGCCAAGGCCGATGGTCTGGCGCGTCGTTCTGCGCAGACCGCGATGTTCCATGTCATCGAAGCGATGGTGCGCTGGCTGGCGCCGATTACCAGCTATACCGCCGACGAAATCTGGCAGGTGTTGCCGGGTCAGCGTAGCGAATCGGTGTTTCTGGAAACCTGGTATCAAGGCTTGCAGCCGATGGCGGCCGATGCGGCAATCAACCGCGATACTTGGGACCGTATCATGGCGGTGCGCACTATTGTCAGCAAAGAACTGGAACAGTTGCGTAGCCAAGGCGCCATCGGCGCTTCACTGAATGCTGAAGTGACTTTGTACGGCGATGACAATTATTTTGCTGAACTGGGCAAGCTGGATGATGAACTGCGTTTCGTGTTCATTACCTCTGCGGCGCATGTGGTGCAGCTGGAGCACGCCCCGGCGGATGCCGTCACTACCGAACTGGACGGCCTGAAGCTGAAAGTCAGTGTTTCCGAGCATCAGAAATGTGTGCGTTGCTGGCATCAAAGACCGGATGTCGGTCATCATGCCGACCATCCTGAGTTGTGTGGCCGCTGCGTGGAAAACGTGGCCGGTGACGGTGAGATTCGTCGTTATGCTTAAATGGCTGTGGCTGTCGGTGCTGGTGCTGATGCTGGATCAGGCCAGTAAATTGCTGGTGGACGCCTCGTTTCAGCTTTATGAATCGCTGCCGTTAATGCCTTATTTCAATTTGACCTATGCTCGCAATACCGGCGCCGCCTTCAGTTTTCTGAGTGATGCCGGTGGCTGGCAGCGCTGGCTGTTTGCCGGCTTGGCGGTTGTCATGAGCAGTTTTATCGGATTGTGGCTGAAACGGCTGCAGGCTCATGAAACCCTGATGGCGGTGTCATTGTCGCTGGTGCTGGGCGGTGCTATCGGTAATCTGATCGATCGGGTGGCTTATGGTTACGTGATTGATTTTCTCGATGTCTATTACGACAGTTGGCACTGGCCAGCGTTCAATATTGCCGATTCGGCGATTTGTGTGGGCGTAGCGCTGATGTTGCTGGATGGATTTAAAGCCGACCGCAACAAGCAGTCGGGTTTTTAACCGCAACGCGCTAACAACGCTCGATAATAAGTCCAATCAAAAAACGGCCCCGGATCGTCTTTGCGTTGCGGGGCAATCTCACTGTGACCGGTAATCCGCTCGGAGGTTAATTGCGGATATTTATCCAGTAGCAGCCGAGTCACCGCAGCCAGTTGCTGATACTGGGCGGCGGTGTAGGCTTGATTCACCGAGCCTTCCAGTTCAATACCAATTGAAAAATCGTTGCAACGCTCCCTGCCCGCAAAACACGATACTCCGGCATGCCAGGCTCTCTGATCAAACGGCACATACTGATGTACTTTGCCATCGCGGCGAATCAGCAGATGCGCGGAAACCCGCAGTTGGTGAATCTCGGCAAAATACGGATGCTGGTCGGGATTAAGGGTGTTGCAGAACAGCTGATCAATATAATTATCGCCAAACTGTTCCGGCGGCAGGCTGATGCAGTGAATTACCAGCAAGCTGATGTCGTCAGCTTCGGGCCGGCTATCGAAATTAGGTGACGGGATTTGCACAGCGGTGTTCAAGCGATGGTTGATGATGTTCATGGTTCGGCGATCTCGGGACTTGGCGCTTATAATAGCAGCCCTTTAATCGTCCGGGAGTCATCCATGCAACCCAGCTCTGCCGAAATAGCCGCTTTTCTTGCCGAAGATATTGGTAGCGGCGATTTAACCGCAAACCTGATTGCCGAAACCGTTTATGCCCGTGCTAGTGTGGTGACCCGTGAGGCGATGGTGGTGTGTGGCCAGGCCTGGTTTACGGCGGTGTTTGCGCAGTTGGATACGGCGGTCAGCATTGAATGGTGCTGTCAGGAAGGCGATTGGTTGGAGGCCGATGCTGTGGTGTGTCGGCTGCATGGTCCGGCCCGTGCCTTGTTAAGCGGTGAACGGACGGCCCTGAATTTACTGCAAACCTTGTCAGCCACCGCCGGTGTCGCCAGACAGTATGCGCAAGCGGTGGCCGGTACCGGTTGCCGGATTCTCGATACCCGTAAAACCATTCCTGGTCTGCGTCGCGCACAAAAATACGCGGTCAGTTGTGGCGGTTGTTTCAATCATCGGATCGGTTTGTTTGATGCGATTCTGATCAAGGAAAATCATATTATCGCTGCCGGCTCGATTGCGCAGGCGGTGACGCTGGCCAGAGCCAGCGGTCAGGCGGTGATGGTGGAAATTGAAGTCGAAAATCTCGATGAATTTCAGCAGGCGCTGGCGGTAAGACCCGACCGGATCATGCTGGATAATTTTTCGCTAGCCGACATGCGTCAGGCAGTGGCACTCAATCAAGGGCTGGCTGAGCTGGAGGCATCCGGCAATATCACTTTGCACACCATCCGTGGCGTGGCCGAAACCGGTGTCGATTACATTTCGATTGGCGCATTGACCAAAAATGTCAATGCGGTGGATCTGTCGATGCGGATCGATTTACAGCTGTAGCCCGTCAATAGACGATGGTTAATGTCTCATCATCGTAGAGGCGTTGTTTTTTCCAGCTGACGAACTGGCTGTCGTCAAACTGCAGGTCGTTATCAATGGCAAACTCATAACAGCTGCGAAACAGGCGTGCAGTGCGAAAAGCATGTAATTCGTCATCGGCGGTGATCGATTCGATATTGCCGACCTGAAAAGTCTTGTTACGCGATTTACTGGCTTTCACCCAGAACACCGTGTAGCACAGATAGCTTTTGTTCTTACGGTGATCAAACTTGACGGTTCTGGACACGCCGGTGATACCGGTGCTGACTTTGTTTTTGGGAGGCTTCAGAAAACGGGTTTTACTGCCTTTCAGCACCACCAGCATCTGGTCGCGCCAAGCTATCGCCGCTTTCAGCGATTTGGTTTTATTGCCCCAAAGTTTGTGTGAAAAGTAACGGCTGGTTTCCTTGCCTCTACGCACAATGCGCACCTGAAAGCCGAACGCATCCGGTTCGGTAATATGTTTAACTTTTGTCATAGCGACACCAAACACCAAATTAACTTAATCTTCCGCGTTATAGTTTTTTTAATAGGCGGAAGTATGACTGCCCGTAAGTATAGAGCGACAAGTTAGCCTGAAAACGGGGGCAGTGCAAGCAGAATACGGCGGGATTTGCTGCTTATTACCTAGTATTTTAGTGTAGAATAAGCCGTTGCCTTTTCGTATGGGCGCAAACAACACAATAACCTATTGTTTTATAAATAGAATCGGAGAAAATCGATGAGCGTTTTAGTAGGCAAACAAGCACCTGATTTTACAGTTCCTGCGGTATTGGCCGATGGTCAGATCGTTGATTCTTTCAGCTTCTCAGAAGCAACTCGTGGCAAATATGCTGTGGTATTTTTCTACCCACTGGATTTCACATTTGTTTGTCCCAGTGAGTTGATCGCCTTTGATCACCGTATCGATGAATTCAAAAGCCGTGGCGTAGAAGTGATTGGTGTTTCAATTGATTCACACTTTACTCACAACGCCTGGCGCAACACCCCGATCAACCAAGGCGGTATCGGTCCTGTCCGTTACACCTTGGCGGCTGACTTGACTCACAGCATTGCGAAAGATTATGACGTTGAGTCAGCAATTGGCGTTGCTTTCCGTGGCAGCTTCCTGATCGACAAAAACGGCGTAGTACGTCACCAGGTGGTCAACGATCTGCCATTAGGCCGTAACGTTGATGAAATGATCCGGATGGTAGATGCACTGCAATTCCACGAAGAGCACGGCGAAGTCTGCCCTGCCGGCTGGAACAAAGGTGATGCAGGCATGAACGCCAACCCAGCGGGTGTTGCGGAGTACCTGAGCCAAAACGCTGACAAGCTGTAATCGTCAGGCTGCAATAGAAAAAAGCGCATTGCCCGCAGCAATGCGCTTTTTTTATCGCTGAAAGTTAGAGTGATTAGCCGGTTTCGGTTTCTTTATCTTCATCCCCTGCCAGATCGGCGATTTCTTTGAGGCGAGCGACCACTTTAAAGTTAATGCTGCCTTCGGGATACTGGCCCTCGTCATTCATTTCACCGGCATCTTCGCCGATCAGGATGCTGAGCGCCTGATTGACGGTCGATACCGCGTAAATGGTAAACTGCCCTGCAGCAACGGCGTCGATTACTGTTGGCTTCAGCATCAGATTACGTTTGTTGGAGGCGGGAATGATCACCGCTTGTTGGCCGGTCAAACCACGAGCGGCACACAGGTTGAAAAAGCCTTCAATTTTTTCGTTAACGCCGCCAATCGCCTGCACTTCGCCGTACTGATTAATCGAGCCGGTCATGGCGATGCCTTGATTGATCGGCATTCGGGTCAGCGCGGAAATCAGGCAGCAGAGTTCAGCCAGAGAGGCGCTGTCGCCATCGATATGCCCATAAGACTGTTCCATGGCGATGCTGGCGGAAATGGCCAGCGGAAATTGCTGGGCATAGCAATGACCAAGATAGCCAGTCAGAATCATGACGCCTTTGGAATGAATCGGCTGTCCCAGTTCCACTTCGCGTTCAATATCGACGATACCGCGTGAGCCGGGATGCACCGTGGCAGTAATTCGTGCCGGAGCGCCAAAGCTGCTGCCACCGATATCCATCACCGTCAGGCCGTTGAGTTTGCCGATGGCTTTGCCTTCGGTATCGATCAGGATAATCCCTTCCAGCATTTCATTGAGAATCTCTTCGGCAATCCGGCCATTGCGAGCCTCGCGGGCAGCCAGTGCGGCTTCGATTTCCGGCTGGTCGATCATGTCATGGTTGCCGGTCTGGCTATTCAGCAAACTGGCTTCGGCAATGATTTCCAGGCAGTCGTTGATGTGTGCCGAAAGCCGCTGCTGATTTTCCGCCAGACGGCAGCTGTGTTCGATCAGGCGCCGTAAGGCATGGGTGGTTAAGGGTTTACTGCCAATATCGCGGGCCTGATTGATCATTAACGCGGCAAACTGTCCGATACTGTCGGGGGTGCGTTTGATGTGATCATCAAAATCAGCCAGAACCCGGAACATTTCCTTGAATTCGCTGTCCAGTTCTTCCAGCAAATAATAAATGTCGCGCGAGCCGATCAGAATCACTTTGACATTTAGTGGAATCACTTCCGGTTTCAGGGTAATGGTGTTGATACCCAGCTCGGCATAAGGCGATTCGATTTCGATGCGTCCGGCTTTTAGTGCTCGTTTCAGGCCTTCCCAGACAAACGGATAAGTCAGAATTTTTTCGGCATCGAGAATCAGATAACCACCATTGGCTTTATGCAAAGAGCCTGGACAAATGCGGCGGTAATTGGTGATCAGGGTGCCCTGATCGCTGACATATTCGATCCGGCCAAACAGATTTTGGTAAATCGGATGCGGTTCGTAAATTACCGGCGCGCCATTATTGTCCTGTTTGCTGTCGACCAGAATATTGGGCAGGTATTGCTCGGTCAGCAGCTGGCGTCTGGTGCTGGAGGTATCGCGACTGTCGGGATTGCGGGTCGGCATCAGAAAGTCGGCGATGGTATTGCTGAGGCTTTTTTCGATTTCGGCCAGATAGGTGATGACATCATCGACATTCTGATATTTATCATTCAGATTGGTAAACAGGGGCTCGATGGCGTTTTTGATGGTGTCATTATCCAGCTGGCGCAATTCTTCGACCATGGTGCGGCGCCATTGCGGTAACTCGGCCAGCACTTCACCCAGAAAGTCTTCCAGCTCTTCGCTGTGTTTGTGAAAGCTGTCACGCTCGGCTTGTGGCAGCAGCGCGAACTGTTCTTCATCCAGGGCTTGATCCTGGCGTATCGGTAAAAAAGTGATGGATTCGCTGTCACGGAACAGCACCACATTCATGGCCCGGGCTTTAACATCCACTTGATCAATAGCAGTGTTATAACGCTGGCTGAAACGGCGTTCGATAGTGGTTTTTTTCTGCTGATAACTGGGGCTTTCGAAAGCTGCCGGGAATGTCATCAGCAGATCATCGATCAGTTTTTCGATATCCTTGCTGAAATTATGGCCGTCGCCTGAAGGCAACTGGATCGCTACTGGTTCGCGCGGGTTTTCAAAATTATCGACATAAGCATAAGAATGCGGCGATTCCTGTTGTTCGGCATAACCGGCAAGATACTGGCTGACCATGGACAGCCGGCCGCTGCCGGGGTCGCCCATCACAAAAATATTGTAGCCGGGCGCTTTCATGGCAATGCCGAATGCCAGCGCCGACTGAGCGCGTTGCTGGCCGATGATGGCGTTAGGCGGTCGGGATTCGGGGATGGCAGTGTGGTCGAGATCAAGCTTCAGAGCCGCTGCCGGTAATTGCAGATGTGCGAGCATCAGTGCCCTTTTATGGGTTGTCGTTAACCGACAGCATGTGATGCATGCGTTCGGCTTTGGTTTTCAGGTAATCGACATTGTCGGCATTGATCGTGGTTTCAATGGCAATCCGCTGACTGACGGTAATCCCCAGTGCGCGCAGCTGTTCGATTTTCTGGGGGTTATTGGTAATCGGGGCCACCGAACCAACCTGCAGGCTGTTGAGGATTAGCGCGGCAATGTCGTACTGGCGCTCATCGGCGAGATGACCGAGCTGGAGGTTCGCATCGACGGTATCCAGACCCTGATCCTGCAGATTGTAGGCCTGAAGTTTTTTCAGCAAACCAATGCCCCGCCCTTCCTGACGCAAATACAGCAGCACCCCTTGGCCATGCCGGTTAATGATATCCAGTGCCATATCCAGCTGTTCGCCGCAGTCACAACGACGTGAGCCGAGGACATCACCGGTAAAGCATTCTGAGTGAATCCGCACCGGGACATCGTGTTGATTAGCGACATCACCTTTCACAAAAGCGATATGCTCTTTGTCGTCGCGGTTGTTGCTGTAGTAATGCAGGGTAAATTCGCCGTGCTGGGTGGGTATTCGGGTCTGAACGAGATCTTCGATGCTTAGTTTCACAGTGTTTGAAATCCTTAATCAACCGCATCAAGCGGCAATTGCTTGACAGCCATTTTTAATCACCACCGGCGAGGTGATTAAAAATGGCTGTAAATCAGCATGTTTTGCCTGGCGGCGATATTGGCGTTTGTCTTTAAAAAAGTGGGCTTTATTGAATTGGTGAGCAAATTTTGCGACCGGATTATTTGCTGTAACCGTTTTCAAGCCCTTGGCTTTGGTTTGTTTTCTCATGCTTTTTTCTCGATAAGCTATTAAAATGAAGCTTTTATTTGAACATAGATTGCCTGTGAAATTCCAGAAAGACTTTGATGTGATTGTGGTGGGCGGTGGTCATGCCGGTACCGAAGCGGCTCTGGCTGCGGCGCGCAGTGGTGCACAAACCCTGCTGCTAACACAGAACATCGAGACCCTCGGGCAGATGAGTTGTAATCCGGCTATCGGCGGGATTGGTAAAGGTCATCTGGTGAAAGAAGTCGATGCGCTGGGCGGTATTATGGCCAAAGCCATTGATCTGGGGGGTATCCAGTTCCGGATTCTCAATGCCAGCAAAGGGCCGGCGGTGCGGGCAACCCGAGCACAGGCCGACCGTCAGTTATACAAACAAGCCGTGCGCTATGCCCTGGAAAACCAGCCTAATCTGGCGTTGTTTCAGCAAACCGTTTCCGATCTGTTGGTACAAGGTGAGCGGGTAACCGGCGTCAAAACCCTGATGGGATTGGAGTTCAATGCCAGAGCCGTGGTGTTGACGGCCGGTACTTTTCTGGCCGGCAGAATCCATATCGGTTTGGAAAATTACAGTGGCGGTCGTGCCGGTGATTCAGCATCGATTGCACTGGCCGAGCGGCTTCGGGAAATGCCTTTCCGAATTGGCCGTTTAAAAACCGGTACCCCACCCAGAATCGACAGTCGCACCATTGATTACAGCAAATTGCAGGAACAGCATGGTGATACGCCGCTGCCGGTGTTCTCGTTTATGGGCAGCCGTGAACAGCATCCGCGGCAGATTTGCTGTCATATCACCCGCACCAATACTGAAACCCATGACATCATCCGTTCCGGCCTGGATCGTTCGCCGATGTATTCGGGGATTATTGAAGGTGTCGGCCCGCGTTATTGTCCGTCTATCGAAGACAAAGTGGTGCGCTTTGCTGACCGCGACTCGCACCAGATTTTTGTCGAACCCGAAGGGTTGAATACCAATGAGGTGTATCCGAATGGTATTTCTACGAGTCTGCCGTTTGATATTCAGTATCGCTTCATTCGTACTATGCCCGGATTTGAAAATGCCGAAATCGTCCGGCCCGGTTATGCGATTGAATATGACTTTTTTGATCCGCGCGATCTGAAAACCTCGCTGGAAACCAAGCATATGCAAGCATTGTTTTTTGCCGGCCAGATCAATGGCACTACCGGCTATGAAGAAGCTGCGGCGCAAGGTCTGATTGCCGGCATCAATGCAGCCCGACTGGCGCGGGGTGAAGAAGGCTGGTGTCCGGGACGTGAACAAGCTTATATGGGGGTGATGATTGACGATCTGATCAGTCGCGGTACTGCCGAACCTTATCGCATGTTTACTAGTCGTGCCGAATACCGGTTGCAGTTACGCGAAGATAACGCCGATTTGCGTCTGACCGAACAGGGTCGAGAATTAGGTCTGGTGGATGATGCCCGCTGGCAGCGATTCGAGCAAAAACGCGAAGCGATTGCCAATCTGCAGGGCAAGCTGGCCAAAAAATGGATTCGCTCTGAAACCGATGAAGCGGCGCTGGCTGAGCAGTTATGGGGTAAAAAACTGTTGCGCGAAGCCAGTCTGATCGAGTTATTGCGCCGTCCGGAAGTCGATGTCGAGAATCTACTGCGTTTCAGTGGTGAAGACGGGGTCGATGAACAGGTTGCCGAACAGGTGGCGATTCAGGCCAAATATGCTGGTTATATTGATCGTCAGCAGACAGAAATCAATCGCACCCAGCGCTATGAGCATTTAAAGCTCCCCGAAGATGTCGATTACACGGCGGTGTCCGGGTTGTCGAATGAAGTCAGTGAAAAACTTAGAAAACAGCGCCCGCAAACCTTGGGCCAGGCCGCACGGATTCCCGGTATTACACCAGCAGCAATTTCCTTGTTACTGGTTCATTTGAAAAAGAAAAGTGCTTGATGGATAGTTGTCGCAATACCTTGCTGCGCGGTTTGGCTGAACTGAAGCTGGATCTTGATGCGTCGCAGATCGAAAAATTATTGGCTTTTATCAGGCTGATCGAAAAATGGAATAAGGCTTATAACCTGACCGCTGTGCGTGATGTGCAGGAAATGGTCAGTATGCACCTGTTGGATAGTCTGGCTATCCTGCCTTATATACAGGGACCGTCGATTGCCGATATTGGCACCGGCGCTGGCGTACCGGGGATTCCGCTGGCGATATGCTGCCCTGATTATCGGTTTACGCTGGTTGATTCCAATTCCAAGAAAACACGTTTCGTACAGCAGGCGGTGCTGGAGTTGCAGTTGAAAAATGTGCAGGTTGTGCATAGTCGGGTTGAATCGTTAAAACCGCAATCCTTGTTTGCTACCGTAATCAGTCGGGCGTTTGCCAGTATGGCTGATATTCTGCGCCTGACGAGTCATCTGCAGGCTGAAGACGGTGTATTGCTGGCGATGAAAGGACAGGTTCCAGGTGAAGAGTTGGCGGTATTAAATCAACATTACCAGGTGATTGCGGTTAAAGTGCCGGAAGTTGACGCAGAGCGTTGTTTAATTCGTTTGGAGAGATCGTTACATGGCTAAAATTATCGCCGTTACTAATCAGAAAGGCGGCGTAGGTAAAACGACTACCAGCGTTAATCTCGCTGCAGCCTTGAGCGCTACCAAGCGCAAGGTTTTGTTAATTGATCTCGATCCGCAAGGCAATGCCGCGATGGGATGTGGCGTGGTCAAGGAAGAGCTGGCCTATTCGAGTTGTGAGTTATTGCTGGAAGAAATTCCGGTAAGCGAAATTGTGCTGAAAAATCCCGAGCTGGGGTTTGATTTGATTCCCGGCAATGCTGATCTGACTGCTGCTGAGGTTAGATTAATGTCGGCCGCTTATCGGGAACGACGTCTGGCAGATGCTTTGCTGCCCATCAAAGATCAGTATGACTACATTCTGATCGATTGTCCGCCCTCTTTGAACATGCTGACTTTAAACGCCATGGTTGCCGCCAATAGCGTGTTGATACCCATGCAATGTGAATATTATGCATTGGAAGGTTTGTCGGCATTAATGTCTACGTTGCGTAACATTCGCGAAACGGTTAATCCGGGTTTGCATCTGGAAGGGATTTTGAGAACCATGGTCGATACCCGTAGTCGGTTGGGTAAAGATGTGTCCGATCAGTTGCTAGAGTATTTTGGTGATAAGGTGTTCAGAACCACTATTCCCAGAAATGTGCGGTTGGCCGAGGCACCAAGTCATGGTCAATCGATTTTAAGTTACGATAAATCTTCACGCGGTGCGGTTGCTTATATCGCCTTGGCCGGTGAAATGATCAGAAAGGAAAAAACGGCACCATCATGATGCAAAAAAAACGTGGTTTAGGGCGCGGCTTGGGCGAATTACTGGGTGAAGTCAATCCAGTGCGGGAAAAAGTGCAGGATGCGCAGACATTGCCGATAGAATTTTTGCAGCGTGGCAAGTATCAGCCCAGGCGCGACATGGATCCGGAAAAGCTCAGAGAGCTGGCCGATTCAATTGTTGCGCAGGGTGTGATTCAGCCGATTTTGGTTCGTAAACTTGAATCCGATGATAAGTACGAAATAATTGCGGGGGAGCGTCGCTGGCGCGCTGCGCAATTGGCTGAGTTGGATCAGGTTCCGGTTGTTGTGCGTAATCTGGATGATCGTGCGGTAATGGCGATTGCTTTGATCGAAAACATTCAGCGCGAAGATTTAACTGTGCTTGAAGAGGCGGAAGCTTTAAAGCGTTTGCAGGATGAGTTTCAGCAGACCCATCAGCAAATCGCTACTGCGGTGGGTAAATCCAGAACCACGGTCACCAATTTATTAAGACTGTTGGATTTGCCGGCGGAGGTTAAAAGTTTGCTGGGCAAGGGGCTGCTGGAAATGGGGCATGCTAGGGCTTTGTTGGGGCTTGAAGAGGCAAAGCAAATAGAGTTTGCCAACAAAATAGTCAAGCTGGGTCTGACGGTGCGTGCCGTCGAAAAAATGGTTCGGGACGCGCAGCAGGATAAACCGGTTACGGCGACAGATAAACGCATTGATCCTGATACCTTCCGCTTACAGCAGGAGTTAAGCGAGAAAACCGGCGCCAAAGTTGAAATCAATCATCAGAATACAGGTAAAGGGAAATTGATTTTTTCTTACAACAGCCTTGATGAGTTGGAAGGTATCATCAGAAAAATTGGTTAATTTTTTCACGCTGATTGTCGACAGTCGCCTTTCAAATAGGTATCAAGATCACATGCTTGGCGCCGGTTGCCTTGCGTTGGGCAACTGGGCTGGAATATAATCGCACCGCTCAATAGTGTGGAGGAAGCAAATGGCAGTTGGAAATCGCTTTTCTACTGTCTGGAAGTTGTTATCTGCACAGGCTTTAGTAGCTGTCATTTTCGCTGTTGGCGTGTTATGGCAATCTGGCTTGCAGGATGCAAAGTCATCGTTATTGGGAAGTGGTGTTGCATTGCTCCCTAATCTGTATTTTGGATACAAAATTTACCTGGCAAGATATCAGAGTGCGCAAAACGTTATAAATGCGTTTTATGCCGGCGAAACCATCAAACTGGTTTTGACTGCTGCGTTATTTGCAATGGTGTTTCAGATTCCCGGTATTAATTTTTTGATACTGCTGGCAGGATATATAGCAGTGTTGTCAGTTTTTTGGTTTGCGCTTTTTTATTGGCGCGATTGATTATTTTTGAGAGGAAAAATGGCTAGTGAAGGTGGCGCAACCGGTTATATTGTCCATCACTTGACACCGTTGTCGGTGGGTGAAGGTTTCTGGACAGTTCATCTGGATACATTGTTTTTTTCTCTGGTCTTGGGTGCCCTGTTCATCTGGTTTTTTAAAACTGTGGCGGAAAAAGCCACTTCCGGTGTTCCCGGTCTGGCGCAGAATTTCGCCGAAATGATTGTCGAATTCGTCGATACACAGGTCAAAGATACGTTTCATGGCAAAAGTGAATTAATTGCACCGCTGGCGCTGACCATTTTTTGCTGGGTATTCCTTTGGAACTCAATGGATATGCTACCTGTCGATTTGTTGCCGGCAATCGGTTCCTTGATGGGCATGAGCTATATGCGCGTCGTTCCCAGTACCGATTTGAATGCGACATTTGCCTTGTCGCTGAGCGTGTTCTTCCTGATTTTCTTCTACAGCATCAAAGTCAAAGGTATTTTTGGTTTTATCAAAGAAATGACCTGTACACCGTTTGGACCATGGTTGATGCCGTTCAACCTGATGCTGAAACTGGTAGAAGAATTGGCAAAACCTATTTCATTGGCATTGCGGTTATTCGGTAACCTGTATGCTGGCGAACTAGTGTTTATCTTGATTGCGTTATTGCCACCTGTGGTTCAGCCGTTATTGGGTTTCCCATGGGCAATTTTTCATATTTTAGTCATCACATTGCAGGCTTTCATTTTCATGGTGTTAACCATTGTCTATTTAAGCTTGGCACATGAAGATCACTAAGATTTCACGAATTTTTAACATTATTTTTTGATATATATTTAGGAGACATTATGGAACTCGCATCATTAGTAGCCAACGTTCAAGGCTTCACCGTTATCGCCGTTGGTATCATTCTGGGTCTGGGCGCAATTGGGACTGCGATTGGCTTCGGTTTGCTGGGTGGTAAATTCCTGGAAGGTGCAGCTCGTCAACCAGAATTGGTTCCAATGTTACAGGTAAAAATGTTCATCGTTGCTGGTTTGCTTGACGCGGCGACCATGATTGGTGTTGGTATGGCGCTGTTCTTCACATTCGCAAACCCATTCCTTTCAGCTGTTCAGTCTGCTGCAGGTTAATTAACCGGCCAATCTGTTTGCGAGTCTGATTGGGCATCAATGCTTAATCAGGTCGCAAATTCACAGATCCCATTACAACAGCAAACTTAGGAAAAGCATCAATGAGTATTAATGCTACTCTGATTGGGCAAATGATCACTTTTACACTTCTGGTCTGGTTGACCATGAAGTATGTATGGCCGCCCATTATTGCCGCGCTTGAAGAGCGTAAAGCAAAGATCGCTGAAGGTTTGGCAGCTGCCGAAAAAGGTCAGCAAGATGTCAAGCTGGCTGAGAAAAAAGCCAAATAGATTCTCAAAGAAGCAAAAGAACAATCGGCTGAGATCATAAGTTCGGCGCAAAAGCGTGCGAATGAACTGGTTGAAGAGTCAAAATTGCAAGCTCGTGCAGAAGGTGAGCGTTTGTTGGAAGCTGCCAAAGCGCAGATCGAACAGGAAAGATTGCAAGTCAGAGAAAATCTGCGTAAAGAAGTTTCGGCGTTGGCGTTGCGTGCTGCGGAACAGATTTTGAAAGAAGAAATCGACAAGACCAAGCATCAGGCTATTCTTACTAAAACTGCGGATCAATTAGGTTAAGCGAATGGCTGAGTTAGCGACATTAGCAAGACCTTATGCAGAAGCCGTTTTTAAAAGAGCGAAGCAAACAGACAGTGCTAGTGCCTGGTCGCAGTCTTTGCTCTTTTTAACTCGGGTTGTTGAAGATCAGCGGTTATCACAAATCATCGCTAACCCAATAGTCAGTAAAGACAGCAAAATCAGCATCATGCTGGATATTTGCCAGGATCAGATACAAGACGAAGCCAAAAACTTGCTTAAATTGCTGGTCGAAAACGGCAAACTTCAGTTGTTACCGGAAATTGTTGCTTTATTTGAGCAATATAAGGCCGACGACGAAGGTTATGTCAATGTGGATCTCTATAGCGCGTTTTCTTTAACCAAAGCTGAGCAAACCAAATACATTGCCACGCTTGAGAAAGTTTTGAATAAAAAAGTGAATGCGACTGTGTCAGTCGATAATGCCTTAATTGGCGGTATCCTCGCCAGAGCGGGTGACAAGGTCATTGACGGTTCTATCAGAGGCCAGCTTCAACAATTAGCCAAAAGGCTCTAAGAGCTAATCGGGAAATATAAAATGCAATTAAATCCATCAGAAATAAGTGATCTAATTAAAAAGAAGATCGAGAATTTCGACGCCAAATTAGAGGCGCATACTGAAGGTACTGTAGTCAGCGTTACCGACGGTATTGTCCGTGTTCATGGTTTGTCGGAAGCAATGCAAGGTGAGATGCTGGAGTTTCCCGGCGGTTCTTATGGTATGGCTCTGAACCTGGAAAGGGACTCTGTCGGTGTGGTAATGCTGGGTGCTTATCAGCACATCACTGAAGGCGACATCGTAAAGTGCACCGGCAAAATTTTGGAAGTACCAGTCGGCGAGGCTTTACTGGGTCGCGTTGTCGATGCTTTAGGCAATCCAATCGACGGTAAAGGTGCTCTGGATACTAACCTGCGTTCTCCTATCGAAAAAATTGCCCCTGGTGTTATTGCCAGACAGTCGGTTGATCAGCCCGTTCAAATCGGTCTGAAAGCGATTGACTCAATGATTCCAGTAGGTCGTGGTCAGCGTGAGCTGATTATCGGTGACAGACAGACCGGTAAAACCGCAATCGCGATTGATGCCATCATCAATCAAAAAGGTACAGGTATTAAATGTATCTATGTCGCGATTGGTCAAAAACGTTCATCAATTGCTAATGTGGTGCGCAAACTGGAAGAGCACGGCGCTATGGAACACACCATTGTGGTGGTTGCTTCAGCGTCAGAATCGGCAGCACTACAATTCATCGCGCCTTACACAGGCTGCTCAATGGGCGAATACTTCCGTGATAACGGACAGGATGCCTTGATTATTTATGACGATTTGACCAAGCAAGCTTGGGCGTACCGTCAAATTTCACTGTTGTTACGTCGTCCGCCAGGTCGTGAAGCGTATCCGGGTGACGTTTTCTACATCCATTCACGTTTGCTGGAGCGCGCGGCCAGAATCAATGCCGATGAAGTAGAAAAATTAACCAACGGTAAAGTCAAAGGCCAGACCGGTTCATTGACAGCGCTGCCCATTATCGAAACCCAAGGTGGTGACGTATCGGCTTTCGTACCAACCAACGTAATCTCGATTACCGATGGTCAGATCTTCCTGGAAACAGGTTTGTTTAACTCAGGTATTCGTCCTGCAGTTAACGCCGGTCTGTCTGTATCGCGGGTAGGCGGTGCGGCGCAAACCAAGATCATCAAAAAGCTGGGCGGTGGTACTCGTCTTGATTTGGCCCAATACCGCGAGTTGGCAGCGTTTGCCCAGTTTGCATCGGATCTCGATGAAAGCACACGTAAACAGATTGAGCGTGGTCAACGCGTTACTGAGTTGATGAAACAGAATCAATACGCGCCAATGTCGGTTGCTGAAATGAGTGTGTCTCTGTATGCCGCTAACGCTGGCTTCCTGGACAACATCGACGTAAAAGCGGTTCGTGAATTTGAAGCAGCGCTGCTGACATTCATCAAATCTGAAGAAGCGGCGTTAATGGCTAAAATTAACGAAACCGGCGACTTTAGTGATGAAATCAAAAATGGCATTCATGGTGCCATTGAGCGTTTCGTTAAAACCGCTAGCTGGTAAGGGATCGGCAAATGGCTGTTGGCAAAGAGATACGTGGCAAGATCGCAAGTATTAAAAATACGCAAAAGATCACTCGCGCCATGGAAATGGTGGCCGCAAGTAAAATGCGTAAAACCAAAGACCGTATGCAGGCTACACGGCCTTACTCGAAAAAAATTGGCCAGATCATTAGTCATCTGGCCCATGCGAATCCCGAGTATAAGCATCCATTCATGATCAAACGCGATGTGAAACGTGTTGGTTTGATCGTGATCAGTTCCGATAGAGGTCTGTGTGGTGGCCTGAATGCAAATCTGTTCAGAAAAGTGCTGAACGAAATGCAGGCCTGGAAAGCAAACGGCGTTGACGTTGATATCTGCACGATTGGCGGTAAGGCAGCCAGTTTTTTCAGCATTATCAGTGCTAATGTAATCGGTCAGGTTTCCAAATTGGGTGACACCCCTCATCAGCACGATATCATCGGCGTGATCAAAATCATGCTGGATGCCTACGCGGCAGGTGAAATAGATGAGTTGTTTGTGGTGAGCAACGAATTTGTTAACACCATGACGCAAAGACCTGTGGTTGAGAAGGTTTTGCCGGTTGCTGCTGAGCAAACAGATGAAAAGCCTCATGGCACTTGGGATTATCTATATGAACCCGGTGCCAAGGAAGTCTTGGATCATTTGCTGGTGCGATATGTCGAATCGATTGTTTATCAGGGTCTGGTTGAGAACAACGCCTGTGAACAGGCCGCCCGAATGGTAGCGATGAAAAGCGCATCCGATAATGCTGGCAATATCATTAAAGAACTGCAACTTGTGTACAACAAAGCCAGACAAGCGGCGATTACGCAAGAGATTTCGGAAATCGTTGCAGGTGCTGCAGCTGTTTAAAGCATTTCACAAGTTTAGAGATTATTAAAGAGGACGACACAATGAGTTTGGGTAAAATCGTTCAGATTATTGGAGCGGTTGTTGACGTGGAGTTTCCGCGCGATAACTTGCCGAAAGTATATGATGCGTTGAATGTTAAAGGTGGCTTGGTTTTAGAAGTTCAGCAGCAATTGGGCGACGGTGTGGTGCGTACCATTGCAATGGGTTCTACTGACGGTTTGAGTCGTGGTCTGGAAGTAACCAATACCGGTGATGCGATCAAGGTACCTGTAGGTCAGGCAACTCTGGGCCGTATCATGAACGTACTGGGTGAAGCGATTGACGAAAAAGGTCCGATCGG
>CAIUWU010000310.1 GCA_903902945.1 uncultured Pseudomonadota bacterium | reverse complement strand
CAAGATCAATTGGACGCTAAAGATTTTGATGGGCCTTTGGATCGGCAAATCTGGGATGCTTTTGATTTTGTGCGCATGAATATGAAAGTACCTGCCCGAAAGATATTGGGCCGTATTGATTATCCTCAATATAGTTTAAGGGCCGTATTTGAAGCCATTGTTAATGCCGTAGCGCACCGCGACTATTCGATTTGGGGTGGGCGAATTCGCTTACATTTATTTTCAAATCGCTTAGAGCTTTATTCTCCTGGAGCATTATTAAATTCGATGACGGTTGAGACTATGAGCATGATGTCCATGCCACGTAATGAAGTTTTATCCAGCTTGTTTGCTCGGTATTATCCTTTACGTGAGACCGGCTTAGGTCGCGAGTATTTAATGGATCGTAGAGGCTCGGGCGTTGATGTAATTCTTGCCGAAAGTGAAAGGCTGTCTGGAAAAAAACCGCTGTATGAAAATCTGGCCGATATGGAATTGAAATTAACCATCTATGCAGCCAATCTCGTAGACAAGGAATCAAAGTCATGAATAACCGTGTGCTTAATACTGTTGCTGGACGTTTGAGTCTACGCGCACCGCAACGCGAATCGTTGGAAGCGTTACAAAAGGCGATTACTGCGACACCGGACATGTTGCACCCGAAAGGTGATACAGCGTCTATGCTGGAGATTCTAAAATCTGAATTTCCTAAGCTATCGGATTTTGAACGCGAGTTTCCATCGTTGTGCTTTGCATTGGCAACGGGTGTGGGCAAAACCCGCCTGATGGGTGCGTTTATCAGCTATTTGCACTCGGCGCATGGCATTAGCAATTTTTTTGTATTAGCGCCCAACCTAACCATATACAACAAACTGATCGCTGACTTTACGCCTAATACCCACCCAAGTATGTGTCAGAACACCAGTGAGTATCTATTGAAAAACGCGGGTAAAGCTTGGAAGTATTTGTTGATCCCGCACGACGAAGTTAAGGAAAATTTTCAGTTGGAAGATTTTAGTAAGCGATTTCAGCTGACTCCAAACCACTGCAACTGATTTTGTAGTCGCACCACGCTGCCGACAATAATCAGGGTAGGGGACTTCATCGGTGATAAAGCCAGTTTGTCGCTGATATTGGCCAGGGTGCCGGTCAGCACTTTCTGATGGGGGGTAGTGCCTTGCTGGACAATCGCAATCGGCTGTTCTGGCGGGCAACCATGAGCAACCAGCTGCCGACAGATTTCAGGCAAGCCCTGCAGACCCATATAAATCACAACGGTCTGATTCGGTGCCGCCAGTTGCGGCCAGTTCAGATTAATCGAACCATCTTTGAGATGCCCGGTGACAAAAGTACAGGACTGGGCATGATCTCGATGGGTCAGCGGAATACCGGCATAACTGGCACAACCACAGGCAGCCGTCACGCCAGGAACCACCTGAAATGCAATACCATGTTGTACCAGGGTTTCAATTTCTTCACCGCCACGGCCGAAAATAAACGGATCACCCCCTTTGAGACGCGCCACCCGTTTTCCGGCCAAGGCCAGATTAGCCAGTAATTCATTAATCGACGCTTGCGGCAGGCTGTGATTATCACGCTCTTTGCCAACGTAGATTTTCTCTGCATCGCGGCGCGCCAGTTCAACGATTTCAGCCGACACCAGCCGATCATAGACAATCACATCGGCCTGCTGCATCAGCCGCAGTGCCTTGAAGGTCAGTAAATCAGGATCGCCGGGGCCGGCACCGATCAAATATACTTCACCCATTTTGAGATCGGGATTGTGTTGCAGAATCGCATCGCGCAGCTGTTTTTCGGCCTGCGGCAGATTATTGGCAAACACCTGTTCGGCAATACTGCCTTGTAATATTTTTTCCCAGAACATCCGGCGTTGCGCTGGCATGGCAATGTGCTGCTTAACCAGTGGCCGGAACTGCTCGGCCAGTTGCGCCAGTTTCCCATAAGCCGCCGGAATCGCTGATTCAATCCGGGCCCGCATCAGCCGTGTCAGTACCGGCGCCGCACCGCCCGAAGCGACAGCGGCCAGCAATGGTGAACGGTCAATAATTGCCGGAAAAATAAAATTGCCCAGCTCAGGCTGATCGACCACATTAACCCACAAACCACGCGACTGCGCGGCCTGAGCAATGTCAGCATTAACCTGATGATTGTCAGTGGCGGCAACCACCAGTTGTACATCGTTCAAATCGTCGGCACTGAAAGCCCGCAACTGAATATCAAATGCCGATTGTTGCTGTAATGCCGCCACTCCAGCCGACACCTCTAAGGCCACCACCTGCACCCGCACTCTGGCTTTTAACAATAATTCGATTTTACGGGCGGCAACTTCACCAGCGCCGACTATCAGACAGGTTTGTCGTTGTAAGTTTAAAAACAGTGGCAGGTATTGCATTAGAGTTTCAGGGGCAAAGTGCGGTTGATGGTATGATTAGACATCGTTTGACTTGTTTTGTTTTACAGTGGTTATGACTTATTTTGATATTGAAGTAGATGCCAGCGGTTTGCAATGTCCTTTACCGCTTTTACGGCTTAAAAAAGCCATTATGGAAATCGAAGCCGGACAGATCGTCAAAATCATCGCCACCGATCCGGCCGCTCATCTGGATTTCGGCGTTTATATCCAGCAAGCCGGACACACCGCGCTAAAAACCATTAAAGATGAAGACAAACAGATTTTTTTCATCCAGAAACAATAAGCTTTAGTTACGCAGACTGATGATCGGCCAGTTGGCCTGTTCAGCGTACTGACGCAGTTTATCATCGGGATCGACTGCCACCGGGTGCTCGACCAGCTTCAGTAAAGGCAGATCATTATGCGAATCACTGTAAAACCAGCTGTGCTCCAGTGATTCATGGGTCCGCGCCAGCCAGTCGTTGAGATGAATCACTTTGCCGTGCTGATAGCAGGGTGTTTCATTGAACTTGCCGGTGTATTGGCCGTTGATGAACTCGGGTGTGGTAGCCAACAGATTGTCGATACCGAACAATTCGACGATAGGCGAGGTAACAAAACGGTTGGTGGCCGTGATCACCAGTAAGGTATCACCCTGGTGACGATGTTTATCTACCAGTTGCTGAGCGGCTTCCAGCTTGATCGGTTTGATCAGGTCTTCGACAAACTCCTGGCGCCAGCGGTGCAATTGCTCGGCATCATGACGCGCTAACGGTGCCAGCGAAAAATTCAGAAACTCGACAATATCCAGAGTGCCGTGTTTATAGTCT
>CAIUWU010000309.1 GCA_903902945.1 uncultured Pseudomonadota bacterium | reverse complement strand
TCCGACCAGCAAATATTGTTCTACCTGATAAGTCTGAGCATTGATCACCGCAATGCGGTTGGCCGGCCCCATGGCGACATAGGCATAACGGCGATCTTTATCAATTACCACTCCCACCGGTTGAATCAGATCATTATTTAAGCCCGGCACTTCCAGCTTGATCTGATGGCTGATTTGTTTGCTGGCGGTATCAACCACTATCACGGTGCCCGCCATTTCCGAAGTGGCCCATAATTCTTTGCTGTCTGCCGTAAAACTGGCAGCGCGCGGACGCGGATCGATCAGGGTATTTTCGACAATCGTCCAGCTTTTAGTGTCGATCCAGTGCAGCATATTGGTGGTTTCGGAGGCACTGACCAGCCATTGACCATCGGCACTGGCGGCAATGCCCTCCGGCTCGACACCGACCTTGATTTTATGAACGGCCTTTTTATGGGCAATATCGATTACAGTTACCTGGCTATCGTCTTCGTTAGAGACATACATCAGTTTGCCGTCGGGACTTAGTGCAAAAGTTTCCGGATCTTCGCCGGAAGGCAAGCGTCCCAGTTCTTTAAGAGTATTGGCATCCAGCACCCGAATCGTATTGTCATCGCTGGTTGCCACAAAAATCTGCTGGTGATCCTGGCTCAGCGCAATACCGCGTGGCCGCTGGCCGACCGGTACGGTTTTAATCAGCTTGGCCGCTGCAGGATCGAGAACCGCAATGGCGTTGTCTTTTTCCAGTGTCACCAAAACGGTATCTGCATTAGCAGTAGCGGTCAGCAGCACCAGGGATGCTAAACAGTAGATACTTAGGAATCGCATGATGTCTCCTTGCTTGCGATGGAATTCAAGGTCGGGCAGTTTACCTGAAACCCGGGGCTGAAGAAATCGGACAGGCAACGCTGTGCTATAGTCTGCGGCGTTTTTACCACCGTAAGCCTTGCTTCTGATGCGTTTTTTACATATTTCCGATTTACACATTCAACCATCACCGGATGACAGGTTGGCCGGCCTGGATACCTATTTCACCTTCACCCAGGTTTTGGCAGATGCCTTTCAGCGCAATCCAGGATTGGAGTTGATTGTGATCACCGGCGATCTGGCGCAGTCGCCTTGCCGGGAATCGTATCGGCGGATCAGACAAGCCTTGGCAGTCTGGCAAACGCCGGTGCTATGTTTGCCGGGTAATCACGATGATGTTGAGCTGATGGGGGAAATTTTGCATCAGGGGCTGATCAGTTGCGACAAGCAGACTGTGCTCCAAGGCTGGCAGTTTGTTTGTTTAAACAGCCAGAAACCCGGATTTGCACAGGGCTGGCTTGCAAAGTCCGAGCTTGATTTTCTGGGGCGTTGTCTGCAGCAGCCGCTGCCTACCGTGATTGCCTTGCATCATCATTGCTTGCCATCCGGTAGTCCCTGGATGGATAGCATGATGATTGAAAACGGTAGGGAATTGGTCGAATTGATTTCAGCTTACCCGCAAGCCAAGCTGCTGATACACGGTCATGTGCATCAGCCACTTGAATGGCACTTTGATCAGTTCAGTGTTTATGCGACTCCGGCCACCTGTGTTCAGTTTCAACCCTTGGCAACCGAGTTCAAAATTACCGATCAGCCGCCAGGCTATCGGATCGTTGACTTAAAAACCGATGGCCGGTTTGAAACCGAGTGTGTTTTTCTGCCCCGCAGCACGCAACACCCGGATCTGAATAGTCATGCCTATTAGCTATTTACCGGACAGATAACCGCTAGGGCTGACTTTGCTGGTTTCCTCGATCAGAAATTCGCCCAGCTCATCCATCGCCTTGCGATAGACACGGCGCTTGAAATACACCACGTCTTTTAACGGGTACCAGTAATCCACCCATTTCCAGTTGTCGAATTCTTGTTTGTGTCCGCAGTCGAATCGCACCTGACTGGCATCGGTCAATATGCGCAGAATGAACCAGATCTGTTTCTGGCCTATGCACAATGGCGAGGAGTTTTTCCGCACGTAACGATCTGGCAGTTTGTAGCGCAACCAGTAGCGAGTTCGGCCCAACACTTCGACATGTTCGGCGCTTAAGCCGGTTTCCTCCCACAATTCACGATACATCGCGGTTTCCGGATCTTCATCATGATCAATGCCGCCTTGTGGAAATTGCCATGAATTTGCGCCTTTGCGCTTTGCCCAAAAAACCTGACCCTCGTCATTGCAAAGGATAATGCCGACATTCGGTCGGTATCCTTTCGAGTCTATCATTTAAAAAACCTGTATTATTTGCACCTCGACTGGATTATGAGTCTTAAATTAACCCATGAGGTAGCCATTGAATTTGAATGGCGGCAATTGTTCCACAATTCAGCAGCATAAGCCATAAGCTGCTAGTTTATTTTTGATAAGGTTTACCGTGACATTAGCGATTTTTGATCTTGACAATACCCTGATTGCCAACGACAGCGATTATTTATGGGGCCAGTATCTGGTTGATCGTGGCATTGTTGATAAAGACTATTACGAACAGGCCAATAAGAAATTTTACGAAGACTATAAACACGGCACTTTGGACATTGTCGAGTTTCTGAATTTTTCGCTGGCGCCGTTAGCCCGTCAT
>CAIUWU010000308.1 GCA_903902945.1 uncultured Pseudomonadota bacterium | reverse complement strand
CGAAATGCAGCTGGATCACACTCAAGTTAATCAAGGCATGCTGGATGCAGTCAATATGGCCCAGCTGACCTTTAACGAGCAGCCCAAAGACGATTATTTATTGACTGGCGAAACCAATCTGATGGATTTTTCCGAACTATCCGATATGGAGCGTCTGAAACAGCTGTTTGAAGCTTTCAGCCAGAAACGCAGTGTGATTCATCTGCTGGATCAGTGTCTGGCAGCCGATGGCGTACAGATTTTTATCGGCGAAGAATCCGGCTACAGTGCCTTTGAGCGTTGCAGCCTGGTCACTGCACCTTATTCGGTCAATGATCAGGTTGTCGGCGTACTAGGCGTGATCGGCCCGACCCGGATGGCTTATGAAAAAGTGATTCCATTCGTCGATGTCACCGCAAAATTATTAGGCGCCGCCTTGAATCCCAAATAACCGGCCTTATCGTTTAGGCCAACTGTTTTTACATCCCTGGAGCTATCAATGAGTCACCAACAATCAAGTCACGAACAACAACCTGACACCGAACTGGATGCTGAAGTGCTTGAGTCCACCACCGAAGCGAGCGTTACCGATACTGACAGTAGCGAAACCGGCGCCGAAACCGGCGAAGTCAGCAGCGAAACCTTGCAACAACAACTAGCGGAAGCTCAACAACTGGCTGCCAGCAATCTGGACAAAGCCATGCGGATACAGGCGGAAATGGAAAACCTGAAAAAACGGGTGCAAAAGGATCTGGACGATGAACGCAAATACGGTCTGAGCAAATTCGCCAAGGAACTGTTGTCAGTGGTTGATAGTTTGGAACTCGGCATTCAGGCTGCCAACAGTGATCTGCCTGAAGTAGTAAAACTGCGTGAAGGCAGCGAGCTGACCGTAAAACAATTTGAAGCAGTTTTCGCAAAATTCAATATCGAAGCGATAGACCCGGTCAACCAGCCTTTTAACCCTGAATTGCATCAGGCAATGGTGATGCAACCTAGCACCACTGTGGAACCGGGCCATGTGATTACCGTGTTCCAGAAAGGCTATATCCTCAATGGTCGTCTGCTGCGTCCGGCTATGGTGGTAGTGGCCAAAGCCGACGATAGTGCAAAAAGTTAATAATCAGGCTTGAAACAGCCAATATAAACCGCATATCGCACCCAAGTTTTTAATTTATCTTATTCAAGTCTGGAGAATTTCAATGGCTAAAATGATCGGTATCGATTTAGGCACCACCAACTCTTGCGTCGCTGTTCTGGAAAACGGCACCGCACGGGTTATCGAAAACAGTGAAGGTGCCCGTACTACTCCCTCTATTATTGCGTTTACCAATGACAACGAAGTGTTGGTCGGTCAGTCGGCCAAACGTCAGGCGGTCACCAACCCTGAAAATACTTTGTTTGCCATCAAACGTTTGATTGGCCGTCGCTTCAAAGAAGATGCTGTGCAAAAAGACATCAAAATGGTGCCTTACAAAATCATGGAAGCCAACAACGGCGATGCCTGGGTGGAATGCCACGGCAAAAAAATGGCGCCACCCGAAGTGTCATCACGGGTATTGATGAAACTGAAAAAAGATGCGGAAGCGTTTCTGGGTGAAGAAGTGACCGAAGCGGTGATTACCGTTCCTGCTTACTTCAACGACTCACAACGTCAGGCAACCAAAGATGCTGGCCGTATCGCCGGTCTGGATGTCAAACGTATCATCAACGAGCCAACTGCTGCGGCGCTGGCATTTGGCATGGACAAACCCAAAGGCGACACCACGATTGCGGTTTACGACCTGGGTGGCGGTACTTTCGATATTTCTATTATCGAAATCAGTGAAATCGAAGGCGAGCATCAGTTTGAAGTACTGGCTACCAACGGTGACACTTTCCTGGGTGGTGAAGACTTTGACCTGCGCATCATCGATTTTCTGGCCAGCGAATTCAAACGCGATACCGGTATCGATCTGCACAACGATCCATTAGCGTTACAACGTCTGAAAGAAGCCGCTGAAAAAGCCAAAATCGAACTGTCTTCTTCTGAACAGACCGATGTCAATCTGCCTTACATCACCGCCGATGCCAGCGGTCCTAAACATTTGAATGTGAAACTGACCCGCGCCAAACTGGAATCGCTGGTTGACGAGCTGATCGAAAGAACCAAAGCACCTTGTTTGCAAGCTATCAAAGATGCCGGCGTGTCTACTTCTAAAATCAATGATGTGATTCTGGTTGGTGGTCAGACCCGTATGCCTAAGGTACAACAGTTCGTTAAAGACCTGTTTGGCAAAGAGCCCCGTAAAGACGTCAACCCTGATGAAGCGGTTGCATTGGGTGCTGCGGTGCAGGCCGGTGTACTGGGCGGCGATGTCAAAGACGTATTGCTGCTGGACGTTACTCCACTGTCACTGGGTATCGAAACCATGGGCGGCGTGATGACCAAACTGATCGAGAAAAACACCACCATCCCGACCAATGCGTCACAAGTGTTTTCGACCGCCGATGACAACCAGACAGCAGTCACCATTCACGTCTTGCAAGGCGAACGCGAAATGGCTGCCGGTAACAAATCGCTGGGTCGTTTCGATTTACAGGATATTCCGCCAGCACCACGCGGCATTCCGCAAATCGAAGTATCGTTTGATATCGACGCCAACGGTATTCTGAATGTATCGGCTAAAGACAAAGCGACCGGCAAAAAACAGTCTATTGTCATCAAAGCCTCCAGCGGTCTGTCTGACGACGAAGTGGAACGCATGATCAAAGACGCTGAAGCGCATGCCGATGAAGACCGTAAACTGAAAGAACTGGTGTCTGCACGCAACCACGCCGAAGGCATGATCCACGCCACTGAAAAATCATTGAAAGAACTGGGCGACCAAGTCAGCAGCGATGAGAAATCGGCAATTGAAGCAGCGATCAGCGATCTGCAAGGTGTCATTAAAACTGATGACAAAGATGCTATCGAAGCCAAAACCAATGCGCTAACCGAAGTTGCCGGCAAACTGGCCGAGCGGGTTTACGCTCAACACGGTGGCGACGGCGCCCAGTCACACGACACCGGCAGCCACACACAAGAAGCACCGGCTGACCACAATGTGGTCGATGCGGAGTTTGAAGAAGTAAAAGACGACAAGAAATAAATCTGGTCGGCGGCAGCCTTAAGGGTGCAAGTTGCGCAAGCCAAATGCGCTGCAACTTGTCATCTTGAGGCTGCCAACAGCTGTTCCAGGATTATCAATTTGAGGCAGGCCGAACCTGCCTTTTTAGTTTGTGTTCGCTGATGCCAGCCAGCACAGGAAAAATTAAACATACTGACCGGCTCTGGCATTGTTAGAATGCCGCAGACCAAAAACCATATCCATAGTAAAAGATGGCCGAAAAAGAAGACTTTTATAAACTGTTGGAACTAGGCAAAAACGCCAGCGAAGCTGAAATCAAAAAAAGCTATAAACGCCTGGCGATGAAATATCATCCAGATCGCAACAAAGATAATCCGGAAGAAGCGGAAAAAAAATTCAAAGCGATCAAGGAAGCTTACGAAATCCTCTCCGACCCCAAAAAACGCGCTGCTTATGACCAATTTGGTCATGCCGGTGTCGATCCGTCCATGGGCGGTGGTCGTGGTGGTTTTGGCGGTGCCGACAATTTCAGCGACATTTTTGGTGACGTATTCGGTGATATCTTCGGCGGCGGACGCGGCCAGCAACGCAGCAGCGTTCAGCGCGGCTCGGATGTGCTTTACAACCTGGAACTGACGCTGGAAGAAGCCGTCGGCGGCACCGAAACCACTTTAAAAGTACCGGTCATGGTCAGCTGCGGCGAATGTAACGGCAGCGGCGCCAAAAAAGGCAGCAGTCCGATTACCTGTTCGACTTGTCATGGCCACGGCCAGGTGCGGATGCAGCAAGGCTTTTTCTCGGTGCAGCAAACCTGCCCAACCTGTCACGGTACCGGTAAACAGATTAAAGACCCCTGCCATAAATGTCATGGTCAGGGCCGTGTCAAAGAAACCAAAACCCTGTCAGTCAAAGTACCGGCGGGTGTCGATACCGGTGATCGTATCCGTCTGTCCGGTGAAGGTGAAGCCGGCATCAACGGCGGCCCCAGCGGTGATTTATACGTCCAGGTTAAAGTCAAGGAACACAGTATTTTCACCCGCGATGGCTCCAACCTGTACTGTGAAGTACCGATCAGCTATCCGACTGCCTGTCTGGGCGGCGAAATCGAAGTACCCACCCTGGACGGCAAAGTGATGCTGAAAATTCCCGCTGAGACTCAAACCGGCAAACTGTTCCGTCTGCGCGGCAAAGGTGTCAAACCGGTGCGCGGTGGTACAGTCGGCGATCTGCTGTGCCGGGTACAGCTGGAAACCCCGGTGCATCTGACCAAAGAACAGCGCGAACTGATTGAAAAACTGGCCGAATCCTTGAGTGGCGGCGGTAAAAAACACAGTCCGCAGGAACACAGTTTCATGGACGGCGTTAAAAACTTTTTCGATAAATTAACAGGATAAAGCATGTTGCGTATTGCACTGGTCGGCGTTTCCGGCCGCATGGGGCTGAGTCTGATCAAAGCGGTTGCTGCCGCTAACCACGCCGAACTGACCGTGGCGGTTTCACGTCCTGAAAGCCTGGCGATTGGCAAAGATGCCGGTGAACTGGCCGGCATTGCCGCTCTGGGCGTGACAGTCACCGATAATCTGGCCGCTCATACCGATCAGTTCGATGTACTGATCGACTTCACCCGTCCGGAAGCCTCAATGGAATACCTTGCCGTCTGCCGTGCAGCCGGCAAACCAGTGGTGATCGGCACCACCGGTTACAATGATCTGCAAAAACAGCAGATACAGACAACTTCCCATGATATAGGTCTGGTTCTGGCGCCGAATTTCAGCGTGGGCGTCAATTTGTCGCTAAAACTGCTGGAAATGACCGCCAAAGTGATGGGTTCCTACACCGACATCGAGATCATCGAAGCTCATCACCGCCATAAAGTTGACGCACCATCCGGTACAGCCTTGCGCATGGGTGAAGTGGTGGCCGCAGCTTTGGGACGTGATTTGAAAGACTGCGCGATCTATGGCCGAGAAGGCGACACCGGCGCCCGCGACCGCACCACGATTGGTTTTTCTACCATCCGTGCCGGGGATATCGTCGGCGAACACACCGTGATGTTTGCCGATGAAGGCGAACGGGTCGAAATCACCCACAAAGCCACCAGCCGCATGACCTTCGCCAATGGCGCCGTCCGCGCCGCACTGTGGCTGGCCGACAAACAAGCCGGCTTATACGATATGCAGAATGTGCTGGGTTTATAAAACCCGGCCACGCCGCCAAACCTCGGTGACATTGACTAAGTCAGACATCTTACTGTTCCGATTTGCTTAGCGGCTCTGAAGATCTGGCCGAGATGACGGTTTAAATTGAAGCCGCCATACGGTCTGGAAAGCAGATGACCTGTCGACAACAGGTATTGATCAACTCACACCAACCCTATTTCCTCATCAGTCAGATAACAGCCCGGATCTTCGGCCCAAAAATCACCGGTGATTTGTTGCGCCCTGACCCGGGTATTGCCATTGCAAATAGCCTGATGGGTGCAGACACCGCAACGGCCCTGCAAAGGCCTGGGCGAGGCTTTAAGCCCGGCCATCAGGGGATCGGAAACATCGTTCCAGATGTCTGAAAAAGCTCGCTGTCTGACATTGCCCAGATTGTAATGCCACCAGAAAGTATCAGGATGTACCGTTCCCAGGTTATCGATATTGGCGACGTTAACACCAGAAGCGTTACCGCCCCACTGCTGCAATTTGGCTTCAATATGCTCAGCCCGGTCAGGGAAATGGCGTCTGACCCAGTGCAGAAAATACACGGCATCGGCATCGTTGTTACCGGTGACCACTTCGCGATGCAAGCCTTGCTGCTGCCAGTACCAGGCTTTCTCGAACAGGCTATCCATAATCCGGCGGGTCAAAGCAAACTCGGCATCATCCTTGCGATTACGGTTACCGCGACCGCCATAATTCAGGTGCGATAAATAGAATTTGTCGATGTCTTCATCGTCCATCAGCTTAAGTAAATCTGCAAAATCGGCGGCGTTGTCCTGGGTCAGCGTAAAGCGGATACCGGCCTTGATACCATGCTCACGACATAAACGAATACCGGCCAGCGAAGCATCAAACGAGCCGCTTTTCTGGCGAAACCGATCATGGGCCTCGCGCATACCATCGAGACTGACCCCGATATACTGATACTCAATCGCCGCAATCTGTTCGATATTGTCGCGATTAATCAAGGTGCCATTGGATGACAGCGCCACATAAAAGCCCAGGTCTTTGGCGCGTTGGGAAATGGCAAAAATATCCGGGTGCAGTAAAGGCTCACCGCCTGACAGAATCAGCACGGGCACTTTGAAGGCCTTAAGATCCTCCATCACCTGATAAATTTCGGGCGTGGTCAGTTCACCGGGAAAATTAATATCGGCCGAGGTGGTGTAACAATGCTTGCAGGTTAAATTGCAACGCCTGATCAGATTCCAGATCACCACCGGCCCCGCAGGTTTGCGTACCGGCCCCAGAGCGGTAGGCTCGGCGAGTTCCCGCATGTACTGACTCAATCGAAACATAAGCTACCCCGCAATTCTCAATCCGGTTTTCTTTAGTATCCGGCTACTGAACAGCACCTGATGCTGTCTGACATGTTCACCCAGCAATTCCGCAATCCGGGCGATCTGGACTGCAGCATCCTGCTCGGTCTTGCCATGAATCATCGCAAACAGGTTATACGGCCAGTCCGGTAAATGCCGGGGACGCTGATAACAGTGGCTGACAAAAGCCAGTGCCGCCACCTGCTCACCCAACAGGTCTATCATCTGATCATCGACATCCCAGACCGTCATGCCGTTAAAACGATAACCGAGCCGGTAATGATTCGGCACCGCGCCGATCCGGCGGATAATGCCCTGATCCTGCATCTGCTGCATCCGCACCATCAGTTGTTCAGCACTGATGCCCAGCTGCTCGGCCAGCACCCGGTATGGTTGCTCGACCAGCGGCAAACCCGCCTGAGTCAGGCGAATAATCTGACGGTCAATCGGATCCATGCTCAGGCCTCCAGCTGCAAGCCAACATAATACTCACGGATTTTCGGCATGTTATAGACCTTTAAACCGCTTTTACGCTCAATCGCAGCAATAACACTTGCCACCTGCTCGGCTTGCTCGGTTGCGATTACAAACCACATATTCAGACGATGTTCACGCGCATAATTGTGCGCCACCTCGGGAAAGGCATTGACGATGGCTGCCACTTCATCAAAACGCTGATCCGGCACCTGAATTGCCGCCAGTGTTAAAGCCCCTCCCATCTGTTCGGCATGGAACAAAGGCCCGAAACGGGTCAGCACACCGCTATCCAGCAGAATCTGCAAGCGCTGCAGCAAATCTGAAGTTTCGATGCCTAACTGCCCGGCAACTTGACGGTACGGGTGTTCACAAATCGGAAACCCTTGCTGCAGATAATTAATAATGCGTTTATCGGTG
>CAIUWU010000307.1 GCA_903902945.1 uncultured Pseudomonadota bacterium | reverse complement strand
TTACCGCAAACACCGGTGAAAGATACACCATAAACAAGGAAAACGCCGCCAGCCAAAGATAGGCAGCCACAACCAGAAACTCCGCATACCAATCCGGCAACACGACAGGCAGCAGCACCAATAAAACGACAGCGGCATTAATCAGCAAAAAGCTGATAGCCATCAAATTAGCGGCCCGAACCGAACGCCCTGCTGTACCGACAACCAATCTGGCCATCATGCCCAGACTCAATACGCCGATGCCGCCAACGGCAAAAGCATGAATCGCCGCAAGCTCTGATACCAGCGAAAATCCAGACAGCGCCAATAACAAAAAACCAAGCAATAACCAGCCATAACCCAAATACAAAATCCACAGCAAAGGCACAAACCAGACCCGCGAATCAAACCAGGCAACGGCACGTAAGGCATTCGCCAAACAAGCCATAAGACATAAAGCTATCAGCCATCCACCCGACCATTCTGCCAAGACTGCCAGCCATGCAACCAAGGCCAGCGCAATCGATAAGTTGTCCAGCAAAGGGTTGCGGATACAGATTACACCACTCAAACTGCGCTCAGTTAAAAGTGGAATCCAATGACCTGAGCCCAGGATAATTGTCATTACCAATACCGCAACAAACAAGTCAACACCCAAAGTTGCCGTACCATCCGCCAATCCCAGCTCCTCGACATGCACCAGTAAATTTGCAGCAGCCAGCACCAACACTAAAAACGGATAAAACCAGTTCGACTTATCCTCAGCACGCCACACAACTTTGGCTAAATAAAAAGCCAACATCGGCAAAAATGCCAGATCAAGCAAAGCGATTAAACCATCAGGTAGCAAACCCGCATAAAAAGGCACCACGCGCCCATAAATCCAAATCAGCGCCAACCCTAAAACCTGCTTGGAGCCAATCGCATGATCCCCGGCAGCCGAACTTCTGACGGCTGCCAGCAATAAGCCGGCAAGCACGGCAACACAATAACCAAATAGCATTTCGTGAGCATGCCAAGCAGTAGCAGAAAAATAATTTTCCAACGGAATTGCCGATCTCGAAAACGCATTCCATACCGCAATCAATGCCAAGGCGGATAAGCCGGCAAGCGCAAAAAACAACCGATATCCCACCATCGCCGGATATTCAAAAATTGTTGTCTTACTCATAACAGGCGTTCCTCGAGCCAATCCAGCTCATTTGTGCTAAAGCCGGCGATTATACGCACTTCACGATTAAACGGCCCTTTGGGTTTACCCTTATAAAAACTTAATAACAATGTTTTATAGGCTTGTTCGGAATCAAGACCTTGCTGAGCAGCCCAGTATTTAAACCAGTAAGATCCTCTTTCAACATGACCAATTTCATCTTCAAAGATTCGGGTCAGAATATCAACACTATGCCGATCACCCAATTGCTGGAATTTTTCAATCATGGCGGGCGTCACATCCAGACCTCTGGCCTCCATACAGCGTGGAACAATCGCCAGACGTGCCAGCAAATTGTCTGCGGTGTCCTGAGCATGCCACCACAGACCACTATGCGCAGGCAAATCACCATAAGTAAGGCCATATTGCTGCAAACACTGGCAAATTAACGCGAAATGCTGAGCCTCTTCATCAGCAATGGTTAGCCAGTCACTATAGAAAGCGACTGGTAATCCACGAAAACGATAGATGATGTCCCAGGCCAGATAAATGGCAACAAATTCAATATGGGCCAGCGCATGAAAAAAAGCAGCTTTACCTTCATCACTATCCATGCTTCGCCTCGGCATCGCTCGAGGCAGCAACAACTGCGGCTTCTCGGGAAAACAGGTATTTGCAATGCTTTGCACAGGCGTCAATGATTCAAACGACAAGCGCTGCTGATCCAGCAACTGCTTGGCACTATGCGTTAAAGACAGTTTTTGTGCGATATCGCCATTAAATAAACAGTGTTCGGCGATCAGAAAAAGATTATTGGATGAACAATCCACAGCAAGAAAAAGTAGCTATCAGCAGGACTTAAGTATTACTAGGAATCTGTAGTACCTGACCCACCCGCAGGTTACCATCCCCCATGCCATTGACAACCCGCAATGCACGCATCGACACACCGTACTGATGAGCAATTTCTGACAAGGTTTCCCCTTCATTAATCACATGCTGTGATTTAGAGGAACTCAATATCAGCGGATTATGATTCGAAGCCACAGCGAGTGACTTATTAGTGGAAGCCTCTGGATTCGCCAGTTTGGCCACTTGCCTGAATGAACCCGATTTCGACATCTGTGCAATCAGCGTATTAGCCGGGGCATATTGTTTAAAGTGAGCCATGATCCCACGAAAAACCGCTGACGCCATTTTGTCCTGATAAGCAATCGTGTTTAAACGCTGTTCTTCACCTGGATTAGAAATAAACGCCGTTTCAACCAAAATCGACGGAATATCTGCTGATTTCAACACCACAAACCCCGCTTTTTGCACTGACTCGCGATGCAAATGCCCGACAGTCTGAATGTTTCTTAACACCTTACTACCGACATTCTGACTTGCCTCTTTGGCAGCAGTTTGAGACAGATCCATTAACACAGAAGCCAAGGTTTCATCGCGACTGTCTGCCCCGGAACCAAGCCGATCAGAGGCGTTTTCGCTCTCTGCCAGCCAGCGAGCACCATCACTGGACGCACCTTTTTTGGACAGTGTATAAACCGAGGCTCCATGCGCACTGCTATCATTAAAGGCATCGGCATGAATTGACACAAACAGGTCAGCTTTTGCCGCTTTGGCAATATTGACACGCTCATGCAACTTCACAAAATAATCGCCTTTGCGAATCATCAATGCCTTCATGCCTGGCTGAGCATTCACATACCCCTCCAAGCGTTTGGCAATTGCAAACACAACATCTTTTTCCTGAGTACCATTATTACCTTGAGCGCCGACATCTTTGCCACCATGACCGGCATCAATAGCCACGACAATATCCCGCCCTTTCAGAGATACCGGTTTAGGATTACTGACGACCGGAAGCACTGATACAGGCATCCCTGACTCTGGATTGGTATTTGCAGCCATATTTCTGTCTTTAGCGACTGAGCCGAGAACCTTACCAACATTACGTACACCTTCCTTGGCAAGGATATCGAATTGCAACTGCCGTCCTAAAGCTTTCGGATTTGACAGCGCTTTAGCTTCGACTGGATTTTTCAACTCGAACACCACACGCAGATCATTATTGTTACGTGCTGAACTGCGAATATTGACAAAGAAAGGATGATTGACTGACGGTGCCGCTATAGCTTGTTGCAGCCGGGTATTTTCAAAATCGACTACCAGACGATTGGGATTATCGAGTGTGAAACAACGATGCTTAACAGCTCCTGACAAATCAAACACCAACTTTTCAGGCTGCTGCTCAGAATAACCAATGTTGGTTAACAGAACCTGTGCAGCGTCAACTGGAAAAACGGCTACTAATAATGCCAGCACACCCAAGTATCTCGACAATTGCATCATACGCCACACAATAAAGTTATAAACTGGTTGAGATTATATCAATATGTCTTTGTTTTCCCACAACAGTTTTAACGTATTTTTTAAATCCTCCCGCAATACCTTTATCTGGACTGCCCGACCGTCACCTACTGTTTCAAGATACACCTCAATGTCGGCCTGACTTAAAAAACCCAGCCCCATTTGCGGCCATTCAATACAACACATGGCATTATCGCTCAGGTAATCATCGATCCCCATCCACTCCAATTCTTCGGGATCTTTTAACCGATACAAATCAAAATGATATATGCGTCGCCCGTCCAACGCATATTCTTCGACCAGACTATAAGTCGGACTTCTCACTGTCCCCTGATAACCTGAAGCTCGTAACATGCCTCTGACCAAACTGGTTTTTCCAGCGCCAAGGTTGCCATAAAAAAACACCAGACACTTTGACGGCAAGGCTCTAAACAAGGCCATGCCAAACGACTCGGTTTCCTCACTATCTTTTAAAAAAAACTCCATACCCACACCTCGTAAAACAACAGATTCCGAGTTTAATTGTTTTCTCTAATAAAAAAAACTATACAAACCGGTATTGGATATGTAGAATGCACGAATTCGCTGGTGTAGCTCAGTTGGTAGAGCAGCTGATTTGTAATCAGCT
>CAIUWU010000306.1 GCA_903902945.1 uncultured Pseudomonadota bacterium | reverse complement strand
TAGCCGGGGCCGGATTATTATCACTGGCCGGTGGCGTCAGCAGTTCTAATGCTTTTTCCGCCGGCTTGACTGACTTGGATTCAGCAGCGACTGATCTTGCGAGTGCTTCAGCATCGGCAATCTGCAAGACGGCACCCGGTTTCATGGAATCGACATTACCGCTGTTAAAGGCGTCTGGGTTGTCCTGGCGTAATTTATCCAGCATTTGTCTGGTAGTAACACCCTGCTGTCGAGCCAGGTTTTTGGCAATGCTCCACAGCGTGTCAGATGCTTTGATCGGACCATACTGGTGACCATCGGCACTCAAGGCCCCAGGATCAAAACCGGTTTTTTTGCCGTGCTTAGACTGATTATCGACTGCCGTTTTAAGCGGCAGGTATTGATTGCCCTGTGGTCTGACAATTTCCAGCAATAGGGTGACCACGTCCTCAGGTAAAGGCTGCGAAGCACTGAGCTGAATCAGCAGAGAGCCATCGCTTTGCCGCTGGCTGTGAAATTGCAGCTGGGAGAAAAAAAACTGCCAAGGCAACCCGGCTTCATCAAATTTTTCCGGTGGCGCCAGACGCACGCTCAGCTCGGCCGGGTTTTCATCGCCAGCCGGTTGTAGCTGCAATTCGGCAGCAAACGGCTGCTGTGCTGAAGAATGGATTTGCAACGACCCCAAACTGGCCGCTGACAGGCTGTTGGGTAGCAATACCGCTGTTATCGCCAGCGCCGCACAAGACTTGAAGTATTTCACTTTCATGGAATTTCCCGGCACAGGCTGATAACAACGGATGCTTAGAGGTGGGTTACAAATAATCGCGAATCAAGACTTCAGCAATCTGAACACTGTTCAGCGCCGCGCCTTTTCTGACGTTATCGCCGACTACCCACAGGTCGATACCGCAAGGATGCGAAATATCTTCGCGAATCCGGCCAACAAAAACATCATCGTTGCCGGCAGACTCGGTCACTGCGGTCGGATAACCCCCGTTGACCCGTTCGTCGAGTAAAGTCACACCGGGCGCGTTGCTGAGCAGTTCGCGTACCTGAGCAGCCGAAATCTTGCTTTTGGTTTCGATGTGAACCGCTTCCGAATGGCCGAAGAACACCGGCACCCGAACAGCGGTCGGATTTACCTGAATGCTGTCATCCCCCATAATTTTGCGGGTCTCCCAAACCATTTTCATTTCTTCTTTGGTGTAACCGTTATCCATGAAGACATCGATCTGCGGCAACACATTGAAGGCGATCTGTTTAGGATAAACACTAGGCTCGATGGGTTTGGCGTTCAGTAAATTGGCGGTTTGCTGCGCCAGCTCCTCAATCGCTTCTTTACCGGTACCGGAAACCGCCTGATAAGTGGCGACATTGATCCGGCTGATACCGACCGCGTCATAAATCGGTTTCAAAGCCACCAGCATCTGAATGGTCGAGCAGTTAGGGTTGGCGATGATGCCGCGATTTTTGTAATCAGCGACTTTTTCAGGATTGACTTCGGGAACTACCAAAGGAATATCGTCGTCGTAACGGAATTGCGAGGTATTGTCGATTACCACGCAACCGGCTGCCGCCGCTTTGGGGGCATATTCGGCAGACACCGAAGCGCCCGGCGAGAACAAACCAATCTGTACTTTGGAAAAATCAAAGCTCGCCAGATCTTCTACAACCAGAGAACCGTCTTTAAACGGAATCCGTTTGCCCGCCGAACGTTCGCTGGCCAGCGCATAGACTTTGCCAACCGGAAAATTACGCTCTTCCAGAATCGCAATCATAGTTTCGCCCACAGCACCGGTGGCGCCGACTACTGCTACATCATACGTTTTAGACATGCTTATGCTCCTTTCAGGGCTTTAACGACAGCGTCACCCATTTCTGCTGTGCTGACTTTAATCATGCCGTCCGAGTAAATATCGGCGGTACGCACATTTGAATCCAGGGCGCTGTTAACCGCCTGTTCAATGCGGTCGGCTGCTGCCGCCTCATTAAAGGTATAACGCAGCATCATGGCTGCTGACAGAATGGTCGCCAGCGGATTGGCAATGCCTTTGCCGGCAATATCAGGGGCCGAACCATGAATCGGTTCATACATGCCTTTGGCATTAGCATCCAGTGAAGCAGACGGCAACATGCCGATAGAGCCGGTCAGCATGGCCGCCGTATCCGACAGAATATCGCCGAACATATTGGTGGTAACCATGACATCAAACTGTTTCGGCGCACGCACCAGCTGCATGGCAGCGTTATCGACATACATATGCGATAACTCGACATCGGGATATTCCTTGCCGACTTCGGTCATCACTTGGCGCCACAGTTCGGTCACTTCCAGTACATTGGCCTTATCAACCGAACACAGTTTCTTGTGACGTTTCTGCGCAATCCGGAATGCCGAATGAGCAATACGGCGAATTTCGGATTCGCTGTAAATTTTGGTATTGAACGCCTGTCTTTCGCCGTTTTCCAGAATCCGGGTGCCGCGCGGCTGGCCAAAATAAATACCGCCGGTCAGTTCACGGACGATCATCAGGTCGAGACCGGATACCACTTCGGGTTTCAGTGTCGAAGCGGCGACCAGTTGCGGATAGAGAATGGCCGGGCGCAGATTGGAAAACAAGCCCAGTTCAGAACGAATGCCCAGCAAGCCGCGTTCGGGTCGTACCGCATGCGCCAGTGGCTCCCATTTCGGACCGCCGACGGCACCCAGCAACACCGCATCGGCGTTTTTGCACAGATTCAGCGTTTGTTGTGGTAGCGGGGTACCAAAAGCATCATAGGCGGCGCCGCCAATCAGGGCGTTTTCGAACACCAGATCCAGGCCCATGTCGCTGTTCAGGAAACTTAAAACCTTGATGGCTTCCGCTACGATTTCAGGACCGATACCGTCGCCGGGCAAAACTGCAATTTTTCTACTCATGTTGTTACCTTATCTGTTGAATCTTAAGCGTCTTTGAACAGCCACGGTGCGCGCTGGGCGCGTTCAGTTTCGTAGGCCTTGATTTTCTCTGCCTGTTGCAGCGTTAATCCAATATCATCCAGACCGTTCAGCAAGCGGTGACGACGGTTTTCATCCACATTGAAGCCAATGAGGCGGCCGGATGGCGTGGTGATAGTTTGCGCGTCCAGATCGATGCTCAACTGATAACCGGCACTGATTTCCTGGAATAGACTCTCAACCAGCTCGGCACTAAGCACAATCGGCAGCACACCGTTTTTGAAGCAATTATTAAAGAAGATATCCGCAAAACTGGGGGCAATGATGGCCCGGAAACCATAATCTTCCAGCGCCCAGGGCGCGTGTTCCCGTGATGAGCCGCAACCGAAGTTTTCCCGGGTCAGCAGGATTTGTGCGCCCTGATACTGCGGCTGATTCAGCACGAAATCAGGATTCAGCGGACGGTTGCTGCAATCCATTTCCGGTTCGCCGCGATCCAGATAACGCCATTCATCGAACAGATACGGACCAAAACCGGCGCGACGGATCGATTTCAGAAACTGCTTGGGAATGATGGCGTCGGTATCGACATTAGCCCGGTCCAGCGGTGCGACCAGCGCAGTTAGTTGGGTAAAGGCTTTCATGATGACGCTCCTGGATTCAGTTCGGCAACATTAACAAAGTGACCGGCAATTGCCGCAGCTGCTGCCATCGCAGGACTGACTAGATGGGTTCTGCCACCATAACCCTGGCGACCTTCAAAATTGCGGTTCGAGGTTGAGGCGCAATGCTCGCCGGCTTCCAGACGATCGGCATTCATCGCCAAGCACATTGAACAGCCCGGTTCTCGCCACTCAAAACCGGCCGCAATGAAAATTTTATCCAGCCCTTCTGCTTCCGCCTGCTGTTTGACCAGTCCGGAACCTGGCACGATCAACACCTGCTTGACGCTGTCGGCTTTGTGATGACCCTCGATCACCGCAGCCGCCTGGCGCAAATCTTCGATCCGCGAATTGGTACAGGAACCGATAAAGACCCGGTCAACCCGGATGTCGGTAATCTTCTGGTTGGCTTGCAAACCCATGTATTGCAGCGCACGCTGCATGCCTTCGCGTTTGACGGGATCGGCTTCTTGCTCGGGATCGGGAACACAGGCATCAACGGCAACCACCATTTCCGGCGAGGTCCCCCAGGTTACTTGGGGTTTGATCTCTGCGGCATTCAGTGTGACGATTTTGTCGAACTGAGCATCACTGTCGGAATGTAAACGCTGCCAGTAACGTACCGCCATATTCCAGTCATCGCCTTGAGGCGCATAAGGACGGCCACGGTAATAGTCGATCGTGGTGTCATCAACGGCGACCAACCCGGCGCGAGCCCCGGCTTCAATCGCCATGTTGCAGACCGTCATCCGGCCTTCCATGCTCAGTGCGCGAATCGCCTCGCCGGCGAATTCGATGGTATAGCCGGTACCGCCAGCAGTACCGATTTTGCCGATAATCGCCAGCACGATGTCCTTGGCAGTGACACCAGGACCGACCTGGCCATTGACCTTGATCAGCATGTTTTTGGCTTTTTTCTGCACCAGACACTGAGTGGCCAGCGCATGTTCGACTTCGGAGGTACCAATACCAAACGCCAGCGCGGCGGAAGCGCCGTGGGTGGAGGTGTGTGAATCGCCACAGACGACGGTCATGCCCGGCAAAGTAGCACCCTGTTCCGGGCCGACTACATGGACAATCCCTTGGCGAATGTCGCTCATGTCGAATTCGGTAATAGCAAATTCAGCACAGTTTTTATCCAGCGTTTCAACTTGTAAGCGTGAAACCGGATCGGCAATGCCCTGATCGCGATGATCGGTGGGCACGTTGTGATCGGCAACCGCCAGATTGCGCGACACTCGCCAAGGCTGACGTCCAGCCATGCGCAGGCCATCAAAGGCTTGGGGCGATGTCACTTCGTGCAGTAATTGCCGGTCGATATAAATCAGGCACGAACCATCGTCTTCACGATGCACGACATGGTCGTCCCACAGTTTGTCATATAAGGTTTTACCCGCCATAAATCTGTCCGGTTAGGTTAAGCCAGAACGGCCAATAATTTTGCGGTAATGTCGCTCACTGAGCCTACACCGGGAATTGACGCAAATTTAGCTTGCTGACCGGCGGCAGAATAGAAACCCACCAGCGGTTTGGTTTGCTGATGATAGACTTCCAAACGTTTACGGACAGTTTCTTCTTGATCGTCATCACGCTGAATCAGAGGTTCGCCGGTAATGTCGTCGAGACCTTCCTGCTTGGGCGGGTTGAAAACGACATGATACGATCGGCCCGAGGCCGAATGGACACGGCGACCGCTCATGCGCTTGATGATTTCTTCATCTTCGACGGCAATTTCGATCACATAATCCAGCTCTACACCCATCGCCGCCAGCCCTTCAGCCTGGGCAATCGTGCGAGGAAAACCGTCCAGCAGATAGCCATTGACACAGTCGGCTTGGGCAATACGCTCTTTGATCAAACCTAAAATGATCTGGTCGGATACCAGACCACCAGCATCCATAACTTTTTTCGCTTCAATACCCAACGGAGTGCCTTCACGGACTGCGGCACGCAGCATATCGCCGGTGGAAATTTGCGGGATCGCGAATTTTTCGGTGATGAACTGTGCTTGGGTACCTTTGCCAGACCCGGGACTACCTAACAGGATAATGCGCATATCAATAACTCCAGAACTAAAGGCCTGCGCCTTGAATGAAGGCCATCGACTGACGACGACCCGACTATAAAAAAGTCGCGTATTGTATCTTAAAACGGCACAGGGTCCCAGAGGCAGCTTGGCAGCCGCCGGCGGCAGAGCTGTCAGAACCGAATGGCAAGGGTGAGGTAACGCACAACAAAAACCCCGCAACGAGGCTTCGTTGCGGGGTTAGCGGTTAGGGTCTGAATTTATTCAGTGACTTGCTGAATACCGTCCAGAAACCATTTCGGTTGCGAGCTGTTTTTAGAGCGAATGAAATGCCAGACTTCCTGGACTTGTTCGGTCGGGCCATTGTCTTCGCGCAAGGTGGCATCAAACAGCACCGCCGCTTCCCAGTCACTACCCACCTCGGAGACTTCCAATAGTTCTGACTTCAGTTGCAGGACTTCGGTTTTATTATTGCCGTTGGCAGCGCGCAGCTGGTCCTGAATCTCGGCAAACACCTTATCGGTCGTCAGGCCGCGAATCGCCGCCAGATCACCACGATCCCAGGCCGATTGCAGATAGCGATAGGCGCTTTCGGCACCGGTCAGAAATGCGGCTTTATCAAAGCCCGCTGGCAGGGTTTGATTCACACCGGTGCCCGTCTGTTTAGCGTTTTTGAACAGAATATCGGTATCAAAACCTGAAGACGATGACTGAGTGCTGTGCATAGGCTCGCCATAAGCATTATTGGAATCGCCATGAGTACCCCGCTGATAAGCGTTACCAAGAGGCTGTGGCTGCGACTGCGGTGCTCTGGCAGCGAATAACTTTAGTAATAAATAACCGACACCGACAATCAACAGGATGTCGAAAAAGTTGATGCCTTCAAAGGCGCCGCCGAAAAACAGCGAGCCTAATAAACCGCCCAGTGCCAGACCACCCAGCAGGCCCATAAAGCCACCGCGCGACGCCCAGTTTTGTCTGGCGGCCTGATTCTGGGTGGCAGCCTGTTGCTGACTGGCGGAGCGCGCAGGCTGGCTACTGGGTTGCATCGGGGTAGTGGAACGTTGATAAGGTGCGCTATAGCTGGGCCGGCTGCCAAATGAACTACCGCCGCCCATACGTTTGGCTTCGGCTTCGTGACTGGCGCCCAGCAGCAGGCTGGCGCTCAGCAATAAGGTGATTACGGTACCTGTCTTCTTGTTCATAGTAATCTTGTGCCTTTGATGGTGATAGGTTTGGGGATATTTGGAATCGGTTTGATTTTTTCAAGTAGAATACCGGCTAATTTTCAAATCAACAAATCCGGCCCTTTAACCAGCACGCTTTTCAGACAATCAAAACACTGATGTCAGAACGTTTACGTCCCTTTTTAGTTGTAGTGCTAGTCTTGTTGCAAATTGCAGCACCGCTGGTACATGCCCACGCCGGTGGCAATCGTCAACAACGTGGTCTGCATCTGCATGAATTTGAAGTATTCAGCCATGTCGGCAACGACAGCAATCTGATGTCGGCCAGTGCCAGTTTTGATAATGACAGCGCGGTGATAGTCGATATCGACTCGGCGATCAAGCACAGCCAGCATCAGCACAACGATCAAACGATGACGCTGGACTGCCAGCGCAATCATGTCAGTTTTGCGATTGAGCCTCTGGCTGCGATTATCAATTTCTCACCGCATACCCTGGCGTACATTCCTGCCTTTGCCATCAGTAATCACTCGTCCCGCGCACCTCCGTTTTAAATCCTTCTTATCTACGCCACCACTGCCTGGTGTTTGGCTTGAAACCATCGTTCATTTTTTGTTGTGGAGTCCGATATGACTAATCTGCGTCATATTCATTACAGTCTGTTGGCTTTATTGCTGACTACCGGCCCTTGCTATGCTGAAAACGCCCGTTCTGGCGATACCGGCAATCATTTTGATCCGATAGAAATCGATCAAAACTTGTCGCTATCCCAACTGGTGGAACAAACCGTAGAGAAATATCCCGACCGACTGGTTAACGAAGCCTTGCAAGCCCAGGCCGATGCCTGGCAGGAACGGGGCGACAGCTGGTTTGCCGGTTCGCATTCCCTGGCACTCGATTACAGCACCGACAAGGTAGCTAATGACCAGGGGGCACGGGAAGCGGCCGGACAGCTTGAATTTACTGTCTGGAACTGGGGCCAGAAATCCGCCGCACAAACGGTTGCCGAACGTTCTCAGGTGGTGGCAGATAAACAATCGCAAGCGGTCAGACTGGACGTTGCCCGACTGGTGCGTGAAGCCTTATGGGATATGGCGCTGGCCGAAAGTCGCCTGCAGCAGGCCCGATACACAGTAGATATTGCCGGCCAGTTGCTGGAAAAAGTGAAGCGCCGGGTTGAGCTGGGCGATCTGGCCCGCGCCGATTTACTGCTGGCCGAAAGTGAACAACTGCAATACCGGGCGGTACTGACCCAGGCCGAAGCGGATGTGATGCATAGTCGCAAGAATTACGCGACCTTGACCCAAACCACCAAAATACCGGCGCAATACCGCGAGCAGCTGAGCCCGATCGACCGGATCGAAAACAACCACCCCTTGCTGGAAGCAATAAACAGCCTGATAGCGCGCAGACAGGCCAGTATCGAATGGGCCAAAACCACCGACACCATCAACCAGCCTAAAATCAATCTTACCGGCAAATCAACGCGCGACCTGCGTGGCATGGCAGATACACAAAGTGCCGGGGTCGGTGTGGTCATTCCCTTCGGACATGGCACCTATGATGCGCCTGAGGTGGCCGCCGCCCATCTGGAACTGAATCAGGCACTGGCGCAGCGCGAACATTTACTGCGCGATCTCGAGAAAAAACTCCACGAGGCCGATCACATGCTGGAAGTAACCCGTCAGGAACTGGCAATTGCCCAGCAATTAAGACAGATTGCCGAAACCCATCTGAAAATGACCGAAATCAGTTTTACTGCCGGTGAAATCAACTTGCTGGATTTGCTGAAGATTCAGGGTCGCAGCCTTGAGGCCATTCGTAACGCCAAAGAACAGGAAGTGAAGTTGCAACGCAATATTGCCTTCTACAACCAGGCAGTAGGAGTGCAGCCATGATCACCAAAGCCCAGCAAGCTAAACCAAGCTACCCCTGTTTGCTTACTGCAGCGCTGGCCCTCGGGCTGTCATTACCGGTTGCCGCCAGTTTGGCTGCGGATGCGCCCGCAGCGCCCAAAGCTTTGCAGCTAAGTGCAGAGCAGCAAAAAAACGCCGGGATCGAAATGGCGACTGCCGGAGCCGGCATCATCCGGCAGTCGGTGACTGCACCAGGAAAAATAGTGATTAATGCCGACCGGATTGCCCATGTGATTCCCCGGGTCACCGGCGTGGTCCGCGAAGTCCGCAAATCCACCGGGGATAGCGTGATCGAAGGCGAATTGATGGCGGTGATTGAAAGCATGGAAATTGCCGATGCCCGTGCCGCTTATTTTTCGGCAGCGGCCCGTAAAAAACTGGCAGAAGCTACCTTCAAGCGCAAGCAAATGCTATGGCAGGAACAAATCGTCTCGCAGCAATCTTTTGAAGAAGCCCGACAGGCAATGGAACTAGCCGAAGTAGAGGAACATTCGGCAGCGCAAAAACTGGTGGCGATGGATATGCCGCTCAAACAAGTAAAAAAACAGGGACAGCAGCCTGGATTGGGGCTGAGCCGCTATGAAATCCGCGCTCCGTTCAGCGGCCAGATTCTGGAGCGCGACATGGTATTGGGCGAAGCCACTCAGCCCAATATACCGGTGTTCGTGCTGGGTAATCTGGAATCAGTCTGGGTTGATCTGAGCGTCTATCCCAAAGATCTGGACCGAATCAGTATTGGTGAATCAGTCATGATCAGCGGGGGCGGTAAAACCGCAGAAGCGCTGGCCAAGGTTATTTATGTGCGTCCTGTGGTTAGCGAAGAGTCGCGCGCCACTACGGTACGGGCAATTCTTACTAACCAGGATCATCGCTGGCAACCGGGTTTGTTTGTCAATGGTGAAATTGTGACCGATCAGCTAACAGTACCAGTGGCGGTGGCCCGTAGCGGTTTGTTGAATCTGCATAATCAGACGGTAGTGTTTGTTCAGGAAGGTGACGCTTTAGTGCCGCGGCCTGTGGTTACCGGAAAAAGTGACCATCAGCTGATCGAAATTGTCGAAGGACTGAATGCCGGCGAACGTTATGTCTCGGCCGGGGTGTTTGTTCTGAAAAGCGAAATCGAGAAAAACCAGTAACTCAATCACAACCACCGAGTTTAGCCATGCTTGAAGCCTTGTTACGGATGTCTATTACCAATCGGGTCACAGTGCTGCTGCTGACGCTGATGATGGTTTTTGTCGGCGCCAATGCCTTGGTGCATTTGCCGATTGATGCGGTGCCCGATATTACCAATCAGCAAGTACAGATCAATGCCGTATCGCCGGGTCTATCGCCGGTTGATATTGAAAAACAGGTGACGTTTCCACTAGAAACGGCACTGGCCGGAATCAAAGGGCTCAGTTATACCCGCTCTTTGTCGCGCAATGGCTTTGCCCAGGTAACGGCGATTTTTGAAGACAGCACCGATATTTATTTTGCCCGCCAGCAAGTTGCCGAGCGCCTGGGCGATGCCAGAGCCAATCTGCCGCCCGCAGTCGATGTGCGGATGGGGCCGATTGCCACCGGTCTGGGGGAAATTTATATGTGGTCGGTGGAATATGCTCATCCGCTTGGTGAGGGGGCCGATCAGCAAGCCGGACGCCCCGGCTGGCAACCTGATGGCAGTTACTTAACCCCGGAAGGCCAATCGCTGAAAGACTATTATCAGTTGGCGACTTATTTGCGCACCGTGCAGGACTGGATCGTCAAACCACAAGTAAAAACCGTACCCGGCGTAGCGGGAGTTGATGTGATTGGCGGTTATGCCAAGCAATATCATATTCAGCCCGATATCAGCCGCCTGCTGGCCTATAACCTGACACTGGATGATCTGATCAGGGCTTTGTCGCGCAATAACACCAGTATCGGCGCCGGCTATATCGAGAATCAGGGGGAAGCTTATCAGGTGCGTTCCGATGGCCGGATCCTGAATGCCGCCGAACTGGAGAATATCGTGATCGGCACCCGTGACGGCACACCGATTTATATCCGCGATGTCGCCAACGTGGCGGTCGGTCGTGAGTTGCGCAGCGGTGCCGCCAGCAAAAATGGCCGGGAAGCCGTGATCGGTACCGCCCTAATGCGCATCGGTGAAAACAGCCGTACCGTATCTGATGCGGTGCATGAGCGTTTGCAAACCATTGACAAAGTGTTACCGCCCGATGTGGTGCTGAAACCGGTGCTGAACCGCACCAGCCTGGTCGACGCCACGATTCATACCGTGCGTAAAAACCTGCTGGAAGGTGCAGCGCTGGTAATTGGCGTATTGTTCTGGGTGCTGGGTAATTTACGGGCCGCGCTGATTACTGCGGCGGTGATTCCGTTGTCGATGCTGATGACCGCTACCGGCATGGTGCAGGGTGAAATCAGCGGTAATTTGATGAGCCTGGGCGCGCTGGATTTTGGCCTGATCGTCGATGGCGCGGTGATTATCGTCGAGAACTGTCTGCGGCATCTGGTGGAGCGGCAACATGCGCTGGGCCGCAATCTGAGTTTACAGGAGCGCCTGGAAGAAGTGGCGCAAGCCGCCAAACAAGTGATTCAGCCATCAGTGTTTGGTCAGGCGATTATTATCACCGTGTATCTGCCGATTCTGAGTCTGACCGGCATCGAAGGCAAAATGTTTCATCCGATGGCCATGACGGTGATTCTGGCGCTGCTGTCGGCTTTCATTCTGTCACTGACTTTTGTCCCGGCAATGGTGGCGCTGGCCTTCAATGGTGAAATGCGTGAAACCGAGAGCCGTTTCATCGAGACACTAAAAACCCGTTATGTGCCGTTGCTGACCCATACACTGGAAAACCCGCGCTCGGTATTGATCAAAGCCGGTTCGCTATTATTGCTGACCTTACTGTTAGCACCGTTGCTGGGTCAGGAGTTTGTGCCAACCCTGGATGAAAAAAACATCGCGGTGCAGGCGGTACGGATTCCCAGCACCGGACTGAGCGAGTCGCTGGCGATGCAGTCGCAAGTTGAAAAGACTCTGGGCGCTTTTCCGGAAGTGGCTTATGTCTTTAGCAAAACCGGTACCGCCGAAATGGCTACCGACCCGATGCCGCCCAATGCAACCGATACGTTTGTCATGCTCAGGCCCGAACAGGAATGGCCGGACAGCTCTAAATCCAAATCCGAGCTGATCAGTGAAATGGCCGCGCAACTGGAACAGTTGCCGGGTAATCTGTATGAATTTACCCAACCGATTCAGATGCGTTTCAATGAACTGATCGCTGGTGTGCGCAGTGATGTGGCAGTGAAAATCTACGGCGATGAATTTCCGGTGCTGGAGCCCCTGGCGCAGCAAGTCAGCGCAATTCTGGAATCGATTCCCGGTGCCGAAGATGTCAAGGTTGAGCAAACCGATGGCTTGCCGGTGTTGAGCATCAATATTGATCGGGCGGCGATAGCGCGTTACGGTCTGGACATTACCGATGTGCAGGATGTAGTCGCGATAGCGATTGGCGGCCGGGAGTCGGGCATCGTGTTTGAAGGCGACCGCCGCTTCCCGCTGCAAGTCAGGCTGCCGGAAACCCAGCGTACCGATCTGGATGCCTTGAAACGTTTGCCGGTGCCGTTACCGCCGCATCACGCCGGCCAGCCGACCTTGTTTTTACCGTTAGCCGAGATTGCCAAAATTGATCTCACTGAGGGCCAGAATCAGGTTAGCCGCGAAAATGGTAAGCGCCTGGTGATCGTGCAGACCAATGTCCGCAATCGGGATATCGGCTCTTTTGTTATGGAAGCAAAAACCAAGCTGGATCAAGAATTAAAGCTGCCTGCCGGTTACTGGCTGGGCTGGGGCGGTCAGTTTGAAAATCTGGTCAAGGCCAAGCAGCGACTGATGCTCGTGGTGCCGGTCTGTTTTGTGATGATTTTCTTTTTGCTGTTCAGTGCCTTCAAAACCCTGCGCCATGCGGTGCTGATTTTCAGCGGGATTCCGTTTGCGCTGGTCGGCGGGGTGCTAGCCTTGTTGCTGAGAGATATGGCTTTTTCGATTACCTCGGCAGTAGGTTTTATCGCTTTATCCGGGGTGGCCGTGCTGAATGGTTTGGTAATGGTCAGTTTTATCAATCAGCTGATCGAGAACGGCATCCCCTTGAAACAGGCCATTGTCCAGGGCGCGGTGTCGCGCTTAAGGCCGGTGATGATGACCGCGCTGGTAGCGGCGCTGGGGTTTGTGCCGATGGCTATCGCTACCGGTGCGGGCGCCGAAGTCCAGAAACCGTTGGCAACCGTGGTGATCGGCGGACTGATATCAAGCACTACCCTCACTTTGCTGGTGTTGCCCTTGTTATATTGGCTGGTGGAATCCAAAAGAGGCCATTAATTTGTGCGCTGCCAGGCCTGAACCCGGGGCTGGCAGAAGGGGCTTCCTGACCCTCTAGCGGCATCCCTGCCGCTGCCCATTCGGGCAAGTTCAGGTCTCAGATCCGGATGCCCGGCGCGGCATAGGCGGTGGTCAAGACTATGGTTTCAGCTGGGGTTTTGGTGCGATTGGGGGCTTTGGGGGCGTTGCCTAAAGGGCTTGCTGCAAGCGTTGGTAAATGCCGCCAAAACTGCCATTACTCATCAGCAGCACATGACTATCCTGACCGACTTCCGCTTTGATCCGTTCGATGATGGCATCCAGACTATCGACGATTTCAATATTATTGGCATAAGCCAGCAACTGGCTCAGATCCCAACCCAGATTGTCGGGCTGATAAATAATCGCCTGATCAGCCTGCGCCAGCGAAGCAGCCAGCGATTCGGTATGCACCCCCAGACGCATGGTATTGGAGCGCGGTTCGACTATCGCCAGAATTTTTTGTGCGCCGACCTGTTTGCGTAAACCATCGAGCGTGGTTTTGATAGCGGTCGGATGATGGGCAAAATCGTCATAAACCGTAATGCCGTTGCGGCTGATAATGACTTCCATACGGCGTTTGACATTTTCAAAGCTGTGCAAGGCTTCAATGGCGGCGCTGCCTGCAATGCCGACATGGCGTGCTGCGGCAATTGCCGACAATGCGTTGTAAACATTATGCTGACCGCTCAAACGCCAGCTGACCGTACCTTGCAGTTCACCGCCATGACTAACGCTAAACTGACTGCCATCGGCGGTTAATAATTCAGCCTGCCAGTCCGCCGGCGCGTTAATCGCGGTTCTCACCACCGGTGTCCAGCAACCCATCTCTAGCACTTCACTGACATGCTGTTCGCTGTCAGGTGCGATAATCAGACCCTCACCCGGCACGGTACGCACCAGATGGTGAAACTGTTTTTTTATGGCATCAAGATTCTCAAAAATATCGGCATGATCGTATTCGAGATTATTCAGAATCGCGGTTCTGGGCCGGTAATGCACAAACTTTGAGCGCTTGTCGAAAAAGGCACAGTCATATTCATCGGCTTCGATCACAAAAAAATCCGATTCTCCCAGCCGGGCCGAGATGCCGAAATTAAGCGGAATGCCGCCAATCAGAAAGCCCGGCTTGAAACCGTTAAATTCCAGTATCCAGGACAACATGCTGGTAGTGGTGGTTTTACCGTGAGTCCCGGCCACTGCCAGCACCCAGCGTTGTTGCAACACATGCTCCGCCAGCCATTGCGGACCGGAAATATAGGGAATACCCCGATTCAGTACCGCTTCCACTTCGGGATTGCCGCGCGACATTGCATTACCAATCACCACCAGATCCGGCTTGCAATCCAGATTCTCGGCTTTATAACCGTTCATCAACTGAATACCCTGCTGTTCCAGCTGAGTACTCATGGGCGGGTAGACATTCTGATCAGAACCACTAACGGTGTAACCCAGCTCTCTGGCGATCAAAGCCAGTCCGCCCATAAAAGTGCCGCAAATACCGAGAATATGAATGTGTAAAGAAGTCTGCTGTGTTGTCATGTTGTGTAGAGTTTCATTATCCGAAAAGTCTGGTAGCCTTGGACCCCGGCCAAGCGCGACTGCTTGCCTTTTGAGGATGAGTTAGGTAGAAATAATCGCCAGACGGTTTGACATGATCTATCAATGAGCGAAAAAAACAAAATTTTAGTTGAAGCAACACCCTATTACATCGAGGCTCAGTCCGTGCCTGAGCAGAATCGTTATGTGTTCGCCTATACCATTACCATCACCAATGTGGGCAGCAGTCCAGCAAAACTGCTGACCCGGCACTGGCTGATTACCGATGCCAACGGTAAAGTTCAGGAAGTGAATGGGGAAGGGGTTGTCGGTGAACATCCGCACCTTAATCCCGGCGACAGCTTCCGCTATACCAGCGGTGCCGTGCTGGAAACGCCGGTTGGCGTGATGCAGGGCAAATATCAGATGCTGTCTGATCACGGCGATCAATTTGAGGCCTTCATTCCCCGTTTCACTTTATCGATTCCCCGTACCTTACACTGATGACTACTTACGCAATTGGTGACATTCAGGGCTGTTATGACCAATTCCGGCGCCTGCTGGATAAACTGGCTTTCGATCCTGCCCGGGATACCTTGTGGATAGCCGGCGATCTGGTCAATCGTGGCCCCAAGTCACTGGAAACCCTGCGTTTTATCAAAGGCCTGGGCGATGCGGCGGTTTCGGTGCTGGGTAATCACGACATGCATCTGATCGCCACTGTGGTATCGCTGGGTAAAACCGGCAAAAAAGACACCTTAACGCCGATTCTGCGCGCCAGTGATTGCGATGAACTGATCGACTGGCTGCGACATCAGCCACTGTTTCATCATGACCTAGGCTTTTCGATGCTGCACGCCGGCCTGCCGCCGCAATGGGATTTTTCCCAGACGCTGCATATGGCGCGACTGGTTGAACAGGCGATGCGCAGCGCCGATCACCCGCGCTTTTTCCGTTCTATGTACGGCAATAAACCCAATCTCTGGCATGACGACCTGGCCAAGACCGAACAGCTGCGTTTTGCGGTGAACTGCTTTACCCGTCTGCGCTATTGCACGGCCGAAGGCGTTCTGGATTTCGGTCAGAAAGGCCCGCCGGGCAGCCAGCCTGCACACCTGATTCCCTGGTATGCGGTGCCGGGCCGCAAGAGCCTGGATATGAAAATTATTTTCGGCCACTGGTCGACACTCGGTTTTTATCAGGGCTATAACTGCTACTCGATTGATACCGGCTGTTTATGGGGTGGCCGTTTAACCGCACTCAGTCTCGACGCCGACTTACGCCGGATTGATATTGATTGCCCCTGCCAGCAAAAACCCTAATTTCTTGAGGACTCCCCGATGAAACCTAAACTGATTACCCTGCTTTGTTTGTCTGTTCTGACCAGCGTCGTTCAGGCCGCCAGCGACAACCGCTACGAAACACCGGCTTCGCACAAACTCGACCATCTGGCTCAGGTGCTGCAGCTCAGCCCGGAACAAAAAAACCGGATCGATGAAATCTTCAAAGCTCAGCACGAAAAATTTGCCGCCATTCATAAAGAATCGCACGACAAAGTCACCGCACTGCTCAGCCCTGAACAGGCAGCCAAATGGGAAGAGATGCGTCGCCAGCATCAAGCCGAATTACAAAAACAAAGCCCCGCCCAATGATGAATACCTCAAAACTAGCCTGGGGAATTCTGGGCGCCGCCCGTATCAATGAACGTCTGTTACCGGCGATTCTGGCCAGCGAAAACGCCGAGCTGGTGGCAATAGCCAGTCGTCGCCCCGGCGCGGCGGCCGAAACCCTGCACAAATACGCGCCCTGTTATCCGCAGATTGAAGCACTGGATGATCTGGAGGCCTTATTGCATCACCCCAAGTTGAACGCAGTTTATCTACCAATGGCCAATCATGAACACGCCGAATGGGCGCTCAAAGCAATTGCCGCCGGTAAACATGTGCTGTGTGAAAAGCCGATGGCGCTGACAGTGGCCGATATTGATGCCATCGAAGCTGCGGCCCGGCAACAGCAAGTAACGGTGATGGAAGGCTTTATGTACCGTTTCCATCCCCAGCATGCCCGGGTTTTGGAAATTATCCAGTCAGGTGCGATTGGCGAAATCCGCTCGGTACGTGCCAGCTATTCGTTCATGATGCGGCCGGCACGCATGTACCGGCTGGCGGAAAGCTGCGATAACGGCGGCGGCGCGATGTGGGATATAGGCTGTTATGCCATCCATTCGCTGCGGCTATTTTTTGACCAGCTGCCGCAAGCGGTCAGCTGCATGGCGCAATTTACCGACAGCGGTGCCGACATCGCTAGCAGTGGCGTACTGGATTTCGGCGACGGCCGGTTTGCCCAGTTTGATTTCAGCTTCAGCCGCGCCCGCCGTTGTGAATATGAAATCATCGGCACCAAGGGCGGCCTTAAATGTCATACCGTCTGGCAGTTACCGGGCGATATTCCGGTGATTTCCTGGTGGAGTGAAGACGGTCAGCAGCACGAACAGCGACTACCGGCCAGTAACCATTTCGAGCTGGAAATAGCCCATTTCAGCCACAGCGTGCTCAGCGGTCAGCCACCGGCGTTATCGCTGGCCGATGCCCGTGACAACTGCATCGTTATCAACGCCGCCCTGCAATCGGCAAAACAGGGCCAGACCATTCGTTTATAAGCCATCGTGCACCAGGGTTGCCCGGACCGGCAACCCTGACTACTGTCGCTCACCGACCGGGGCAGCAAAACCATCACTGACCAGAGTCGCCACGTTGCTGCCGGTCAGCGACTGTAAAAAAACCACCAGCTGCCTGATTTCCGTTTCTGACAATCGTAGTGGTTTGATCAGCGGCGACAGATTTTCATTATTGACGCCGCCCTGGTTATAGAATCGCACCACTGCTTCCAACGTCGCCAGCGAGCCGTTGTGCATATACGGTGCCGTTAACGCCACATTGCGTAATGACGGGGTTTTGTAGGCCCAGCGATCAGCAGGCTGTTGACTGACTTCATAAAAGCCCAGATCATTGACGACCGGTTCGGCCACCGCCTGCAACAGCTGCCGATCCACGGCAATCGCCACTCCCGGCGCCAGTTGCAATTGCTGCTGGCCTTGCGGTTTTAACATCGCCGCCGCGTACCCGACGCCGGTGTTATGCCGTTGCTGATCGGTAAACAAGGCACTGTCTTTGCCAAGCTGATGACAGCTCTGGCAACCGGCTTTGCCGGTAAACAGCGCGAAGCCCTGCTGGGCATCAGGCGACAATGCATCGGTCTGTTTGGCGTAATACCAGCGATCAAAGGCCGAATCGGCGGAATTCAGACTGCGCTGATAACTGGCCAGCGCCTGACCGATATTCAGCATATTGGCCGGCTGCCGAAACACGCGCCGGAAACGCTGCCGGTAATCGGCGATCGCATTGATGCGGTCAAGCAGATTGCCTATTGAGGGATTAGCCATTTCATTACTGGCCAGCAACGGCCCCCACACCTGCTGTTCCAGGCTATTTTCGCGGCCATCATGAAACAGCAACTGCGCGTAAGCCACGTTATAGAGTGATGGCGTGTTACGACGCACACTGCGCCCTTCGACACCGACAGCGGTTGCCATTTCATTGCTGGTAAATCCCTGTTCGGGGATATGACACATCGCACAGGAAAAAGTGCCGTTAAGCGACAGCCGGCGGTCATAAAACAGCCGCCGGCCCAGTTCGATTTTATCTGCGCTCAGCAAATTCAGCACCGACACCGGCAAGACAGGCAAACCCAGCGGCGGTTTGCGGGCAAAATCGATCAGCCTGGCGGCCTGACCCTGCCGTTGTTCCAGCGCTAGCGAATGAGTCTGATAGGCGGGCTGCTGATAGCCCTGCTTGTCATCACCGGGACGGTAAAACACCGCCTCGCTAGCGGTGATTTGCGGCTTTGACGATTCTCTGTCGTTCAGCAAAGTCTCGATATCTGCGATCAAGATATCCGGCTTGAGAAAATCGACACTGTAGATGTTACGAATCTGTCGATCGGTATCGATCAGATACACCCGTAATAGATGCGAAAAGGTACCGGTAAAACGGCCTTGGTCATCGTAGATTTTTTCGACGTTTTGCGGATAGCCCTCCAGTAAAGGCTGTAACTGCCGCTCGGAGGCGGTGGTCAGAAACTGCCAGTCCAGACCGGCATCATTGAGACCCTGACCATACACCCGCATCTTATCGGGGGTATCGTGTACCGGATTGAAACTAACCGTCAGCAAGCGCACCCGACCGGCCAGCTCAGGGCGTTTTTGCAGCTGCCGGCTGATTTTGTGCAACACCTGGGTCGCCAGCGGACAGCCATTGATATCACTGCAACTGGCATAAATAAAACTCAGCAACACCAGCTTGTCGCCCATCAGCTGATGCAGCTGTTGCGACTGATGATCAACGCTCAGCACCTGTCCGTCACCGGCCTTGCCGATGACGGGCAACCGGTAGGGCGTTTGTCCTGCCTGTAACGGCTGTGCCAGCAGCACAATCCAGCTGACCAGCAAACTGCGGACTAAACCGCCAGTCTTATTGTTCAAGCTGCCAAACACCACTTTTGCCCCCTCTTTTTTCCAGCAGCCTGACACCGCCGATTTCCATGCCCCGGTCCATGGCTTTGCACATATCGTAAATGGTCAGCAGCGCGATCTGGGTGGCGGTCAGTGCTTCCATTTCCACGCCGGTCTGACCGTTGGTTTTGACACTGGTCTGGCAATAAACCCGTTGCAATTCAGGCTGAGGTATCAGCTGAATCTCGACATGCGTCAGGGGCAGGGGATGACATAAAGGAATCAGGTCGGCGGTCTTTTTACTGGCCATAATCCCGGCGATACGGGCAATACCCAGTACATCGCCTTTTTTGGCATTACCGGCCATGACTTGCGCCAGCGTTGCCGGCTGCATGGCAATATAACCTTCACAAACCGCCAGCCGCTGCGTCACCGATTTGTCACCGACATCGACCATGTGCGCCTCACCGGCGCTATTAAAATGATTGAGTAATGTGTTTGCCATGGGATAATCCGTCCAATTCATTCAGAGCATTGTATTACCCGATAAATCACCATGTCGATCAAAGTCCGCTATTTTGCCAGCCTGAAAGAACGGCTGGGACACGCTGAAACCGAACTGGAACTGAGTGCACCGCTCAGTGCCGGACAAATCTGGCAACGGCTCAATCCGGCGATTCCGCTGCCCGAGGGTACGCTGACCGCTATCAACATGGAATATGCCAGTCTCGACAGTCTGCTGACAGACGGTGACGAACTGGCTTTTTTTCCGCCGGTTACCGGAGGCTGAAAATGCAGATCAAACTATCGGCAGAACCTTTCAACCCCTGGCAAATCCTGCATGATTATGAAACCGAGCAGCGACAACTTGCCGGTCAGTATGGCGCGACCGCCGTATTCGTCGGCACCATGCGTGACTTCAATCAGGGCGATGATGTGGTGGTGATGCAGCTCGACCATTATCCCGGCATGACCGAAAAACAGCTGACCCGTATCGTGGAACAAGCACAGCAGCAATGGGCGATTCTTGATGGTCTGCTGCTACACCGGGTAGGCAAGATAGAACCCAATGACACGCTGGTTATCGTGGCGGTCTGGTCTGCGCATCGCGGTGATGCATTCGATGCCAGCCGCTTTATCATGGAAGCACTAAAAAAACAGGCCCCGTTCTGGAAACAGGAAACACTAAGCTCTGGCGAAGTACGCTGGGTCAGCAGCAACAGTGACGGCTATCTGAAACCGGCGCACAACGCCAAGTAAAGGCCTCAGTCGAAACAGCCCGGCAACCAACCCTGTGCAACGCAGTCGCGAAAACTCCATTGCGGCATGGTTTCGGTTTTATAACTCCAGAAAAACCAGCCCCGGTATTTTTCAAAGCAGGCCAGCTGCGCCGCCGCATAAGCCCGGTAACTAATATCCTGCTGAAAAGCATCCATCGTCAGCCCGGGATAATCGAGCGCCTGCTGATTCCACAGTTCGATAAAACGCGGATTCAGCCCCAGACTCCATTCACCGACCACGGTTCGGCGCCCTGCTGCAGTAATCAGGGTATCGGCTTCCCGCTTCCAGTCGCTGACCGACTTATTGATATGGCGAAAAATATCGCTGTTGACATCGTCGGCGGCAAAACACTGATAACGATGAATATCAAACACCGCATTGGCATCCTGACTCAGCAACGATCCATATTCACGAAAATCGCGAAAGCCATCGTGAAATATCACCGCTACCTGTTCAGGCCGGCAATAACGGCGAATTTGCTGACAAGCCTGCTCGGTGTAACGGCTTAACACCGCAGTCGGCACATCCCAGCGCGGCTCATTGAGAACCTCGATTGCCGCCAGCGCCGGTGAATGGCTATAACGTTCTGCCAGCAGTGCCAGCACTTGCAAGGAATGATCGATGAAAGCCTGCTGCGTATGCCAGTCACAAACGTCTTTGATGCCGCCGTTATCGAAACCGTTCTGACATCCGGGCGCGGCATGTAAATCCAGCACCACCGCCAAACCATACTGCTCAGCCCAGCTGAATGCCTGATCGAGTATGGCGTCACCGCCGCTCACATAAGGATAGCGATGCGGGCCATAACTGGGATGGTAAGGATAATCGCCGCCCAACAGCCAGTGTCCGACCGGTATCCTGATGGCGTTGATGCCGCAGCTTGCCAGCCAGGCAAAGTCATCGGCCGTTATAAAAGTCTGCCAGTGCCGATGCAGCCGCTCAGTAGCCTGAGGCCCCTGCTCGATACACCAAGCCGTTTCGTCTTCGGCTTGCAGACCGTCAAACAAACTGGGAGTCATCCATTTTTCCAGCACCAGCCAGCCGCCGAGATTAACCCCGCGCCAGCGACCGCTGCGTTGACTAGGGTTGCCTGAACCGCTTACTGACATAGGAAAATCCTGCGCGTCATCATGGCCTGAATACTGGGCTGATTGGTAATCACCAGCATCGCCGCATCCGGCAGTTCGCGGTTAATCAGCCTGATCATTGCCGCTTCGCCTTCTGGGTCGAGCGAATCGAGCGCTTCCTGCATGAAAATCCATTTCGGGCGCTGCAATAGCAGCCTCACTAACCCCAATCGCTGCAGTTGTTCGCGCAGCAGGGTTTTTTCCCAGTCAAACGCTTTATCCAGCATGGCCATCAGTTCCGGCACCCCAGCCTGTTCAAAACAGGTTTGCATCATTTCTTCGGAAAAGCTGCAACTGGTGCAGGGATAACAAATGGCATTACGCAAGGTGTCGGTTGGCAGATACGGTCTGGGCGGCATGAAAAACAGCGGTTCGTCATCCGGCAATTCGATACAGCCGCTACCCCAGGGCCATAAGCCGGCGGTGGCTTTATAAAGTTTATTACCCAAAAAAGCGTTACCGGTAATCAGAATTCGCTCGCCGGAATGAATGGCTTCATTCAGTTTCTGTACACAAACCTGCCCGTCGAGACGGGTGATTTCAAGATCATGAAAGCGCAGCACCGCGCCGTCATTCTTTTTCAGAACGATACGATTCGGATCGGACTTGCTGATCTCCTGCTCCAGCTTGGCCAGACTGCTACTCAGTCCCAGCACCCGTTCCACCGATGCCCGCCATTCGGCGACTTTGCCCATATTGTCCACCGGCCAGGATAAGGCTGATACCAGCTGCTGAAAAGCCTGTGCCGACTGCATCAAAGCGCCCAGCGAAATCATCCCCAGAATAAAACGGGGGGCCGATACCAGAATCGGGAACGCCATCGATAACACCGAATAGCCGGCACTAAACATAGTGATGCGGCTCCAGGCCTGAGTCTGTTGATTCCAGGCATGAACGATATCAATAAACAAACGGTGAAAATGCGGGGCTTCATGATGTTCGCCGTGAATCAGGGCAATCGCCTGGGAGTTTTCGCGAGCCTTGACCAGCGCAAAACGAAAATTGGCCTCCACGGTCTGCCGGTCATCGGTAGCGGCAGTTAAAGGACGCCCTATCCACCAGCCCATTACCGCAGCACTGGCGGCATAGGCAATCGCCAGCCACACCAGATAGCCCTGCAATGCAACGCTGAACAGTCCCAAATCAAGGGTTAAGCTGCCGGATAGATTCCAGAGAATGCTGCTGAAACTGATCAGCAACAGAATGCAGTAAAACAGGGTGTGCAGCAGATCAATCGCATATTCGGTGGCAATGCGGATATCTTCGGCAATCCGGCCATCGGGGTTATCATGCTGGCCGTCGATATGGGTGACCAGATAATGCCGGCCTTCGTACATCCACTGGCCAATCAACTTGTCGGTCAACCAGCTGCGCCATTCCATCTGCAAGCGGCGTTTGATGATCAGATGACTGGCGGTGACGATAATGTTGCCGATAAAAATCAGCACAATGGCGCCAATCTGGATAAACAGTCGATCCATGGAACGCTGTTCCAGCGCATCGAATAAATCGGCACTCCATTCGGTAATACTCACCGAAATGACGATTTGCGCCAATGTCAGCACAATCAGGGCTAACAACAAACTGCGTGTCAGGTTTTTGTCTTTGGCAATCCAGAACGGGCCAGCCAGGCGGATAAAAGGCAGAAAAAATTGGCTTGTATTTCGCAACGCCGTTCTCCTTGTGTAAGGTCGGTCAGGAATATACCAGAGTTAAACTGAATGATTAAAAAACGACGCTGCCAAACCGGGTGGGAACCGGCAACGGATCGAGAACTTTCCCGCCGTGCCGGAACAGTCTGAATCCTAACGTTTCATGGATTCAAAGAACTGGGCGTTGGTTTTGAAATCTTTCAGTTTGCCCAGCAGGAATTCTGATGCAGCCAGTTCATCCATAGGCTGCAAAATCTTGCGCAAAATCCAGGTTTTCTGCAATTCATCGGGGTCGACCAGATATTCTTCACGACGGGTGCCGGAACGGTTGATGTTGATGGCCGGGTAAATGCGTTTTTCGGCAATTTTACGTTCCAGATGCAACTCCATGTTGCCGGTACCCTTAAATTCTTCAAAGATTACCTCATCCATGCGCGAACCGGTTTCGACCAGTGCGGTAGCAATAATGGTCAAGCTGCCGCCTTCTTCGATATTTCTGGCGGCACCAAAAAAGCGTTTCGGTTTTTCCAGCGCATTGGCATCGACACCACCGGACAGCAATTTACCGGATGACGGCACTACCATGTTGTAGGCGCGAGCCAGACGGGTAATCGAGTCCAGCAAAATAACCACGTCGTGTTTATGCTCAACCAAACGACGGGCCTTTTCGATCACCATTTCGGCAACCTGGACATGCCGGGTAGCCGGTTCATCAAAAGTACTGGAAACGACTTCGCCGCGCACACAGCGCTCCATTTCGGTAACCTCTTCAGGACGCTCGTCAATCAGTAGCACGATCAGGTAACACTCAGGGTTATTTTCGGCAATCGCATGGGCGATGCTTTGCATGATCATGGTTTTACCGGCTTTCGGTGGCGAGACAATCAGGCCACGCTGTCCCTTACCGATAGGTGCAATCAAATCAATGATACGCGCGGTCAAATCTTCGCTAGTCCCGTTACCCTGCTCCAGACGAAAACGCTTGTTGGCAAACAAAGGGGTCAGATTCGAGAACGAAATCTTGTTTTTGGCATGTTCCGGTGACTCAAAATTGACTACTTCGACTTTGAGCATCGCGAAATAACGTTCACCTTCTTTCGGCGGTCTGATCTTACCGCTGACGGTATCACCAGTGCGCAGACCGAAGCGTCTGATCTGACTGGGTGACACATAAATATCATCGGGGCCGGCCAGATAGGAAGCGCCAGGGGTTCTTAAAAAGCCAAATCCATCCTGCAAAATCTCTAAAACGCCATCGCCATAAATATCTTCACCACTTTTTGCCTGCTTCTTGAGAATGGCAAAAATCAGCTCCTGCTTTCGGGCTCTGTCGATATTTTCCAGGCCTAATGACTCGGCAATGCTAATGATTTCAGTCGGTTGTTTTAGTTTTAACTCGGTAAGATTCATGTTGATTTTGAGAAATGAAAGGAACGCAGAGCGGCAGACAGCCGTTTACAGCGGGGAAATTCAGGATTAATTTAGATTGAAAAGAGTGTGTGGAAAAGCGGAACCGGATTCTAACGTATTAACCGGACTTATCAAACTGTTTTTGATAAGTCCGGCGCAATAGTCTAGAGATTGCTATCAATGAAAGCGGCCAACTGTGATTTGGTCAAAGCGCCTACTTTAGTGGCTTGTACTTCACCATCCTTGAAAATCATCAGAGTTGGGATACCGCGAACACCGTATTGCTGAGGTGTTTTAGGATTTTCGTCGATGTTAATTTTCGCGACAGTCAGTTTACCTTGATAGTCAGCGGCGATTTCGTCCAGAACGGGGGCGATCATTTTGCAAGGGCCGCACCATTCAGCCCAGTAATCCAACAATACCGGGCCAGAAGCTTTCAGTACTGTTTCGTTAAAATCAGCGTCAGATACATGAAGGACTAAGTCACTCACGTCGGTACTCCAATAGTTACAAAGGCTGAAACTATAGTTTCGACACAATCCGATTGTCAATCAATTTCAACCCGCCCGGTTTTTACGTTATTCTATCGCCCCATGAAAAAGACACATTTAACCGAAACCCGTTTCAGCAATCTTGAACTGTCCGACTCAATTATCAAAGGCCTGAAAGAGGCTGGATTCATCAATTGTTCACCGATTCAAGACAAATCCCTACCGTTGCTATTGCGTGGCCGCGATGTTGCCGGACAGGCGCAGACCGGAACCGGAAAAACCGCCACCTTTCTGCTGGCAACCTTTCAGCATCTGATCAATGACGAAAGCGAGAAAATCAAAAACCCGCGCGCGCTGATTCTGGCACCGACCCGCGAACTGGCGATCCAGATTCATAAGGATGCGGTACTGCTCAGCCCGTATCTGAATCTGAAATTTGCGCTGATTTACGGCGGTACCGATTACCAGAAACAGCTGGATAAAATTAAAACCAATGTCGATATCATCATCGGCACACCGGGCCGCATCATTGATTTTTATAAACAGGGCGCCCTGAAATTGGACAACATCCAGGTCACGGTGATGGACGAAGCCGACCGCATG
>CAIUWU010000305.1 GCA_903902945.1 uncultured Pseudomonadota bacterium | reverse complement strand
GGCTTCAGCCGCCAGCAAATCATCACTGATGGTCAGACAACCAGCAGTCATCACCTGATCAATTAAAGCCGCCCGCACATCCAGCCCCTTCTCCAACATCCGGCGTAAATCACCATCGGTAAAAATACCTTTGACCTGATTATCCTGATCGACAATCGCGGTCATGCCCAATTTCTTGTTGGTCATTTCCAGCAGCGCGGTACTGACGGAAGCGCCCACTGGCACCACCGGCATAGCCTGACCGGTATGCATCACATCGGTTACTTTTAACAGTAAACGTTTACCCAGACTGCCACCCGGATGCGATAAAGCAAAATCATCGCGGGTAAACCCTTTGGTTTCCAGCAACGACACAGCCAGCGCATCCCCCATTACCAAAGCCGCCGTAGTACTGGCGGTTGGTGCCAGCCCCAGCGGACAGGCTTCTTGTCTGACAGCCACATTCAAATGTACGGTCGCCCGGGTTGCCAGCGTTGAGGCCGGCTGCCCGGTCATCGCAATCAGGGGCACCCCCAGTCGCTTGATCAGCGGCAGGATCAGCAAGATTTCGGCAGTTTCACCGGAATTCGATAAAGCCAGCACCACATCCTGACGGGTAATCATGCCTAAATCACCATGACTAGCCTCACCGGGATGCACAAAAAAAGCCGGAGTACCGGTGCTGGCCAGCGTTGCTGCAATCTTGCCGCCAATATGACCCGACTTGCCCATGCCGATAACAACCACCCGGCCGGTACAAGCCAAAATCAAACGACAAGCCTGAACGAACTGTTGATTGATTTGCTCACTGAGCGCAATCACAGCCTCCGCCTCGGTCTGAATCACCGCTAAAGCCAGCTCCTGTATATCCTGATCTTGGCTCACTGAGTCGTTCCCGCCACTAAAATCATAAAAATGGGAACTATTATTGCATGTAATTCATCGCCTTTTCACCCCAAGTCATTGACTTATTCTTAACGCCTCATAGAAAATAACCCAATTCCAACCTTACTAACTGCCTGATTCTGCCTGATGGCCAACCGTCCAAGTCCCGACAAACCTATTGTTAAAGTTCACAATCTCAGCTTTTCCCGAGGCTCGAGAAAAATTTTTGACGGCATCGATCTGGAGATTCAGCGCGGTAAGATCACAGCCATCATGGGCCCGAGTGGTACCGGTAAAACCACACTGCTGAAGCTGATCGGCGGTCAATTGATGCCTGACCACGGCAGCATTCACGTTGACGGTCAGAACGTACACCGCCTGAAAAGCCAGGAATTGTTCAATCTGCGCAAGCGCATGGGCATGCTGTTTCAGAGCGGCGCCTTACTGACCGACATGGATGTGTTTGATAATGTAGCCTTCCCGCTGCGCGAACACACCCGCCTGCCGGAATCGATGATCCGCACCCTGGTGCTGATGAAACTGCATGCCGTTGGCCTTCGTGGCGCCAGAAAGTTGATGCCAAACGAATTATCCGGCGGCATGGCCAGACGGGTCGCGCTAGCTCGGGCGATTGCGCTGGACCCGATGATGATTATGTACGACGAGCCATTCACCGGGCAGGATCCGATCTCGATGGGGGCTCTAGTACACCTGATCAAATCTTTGAACACTGCGCTGGGACTGACCAGCGTGATCGTTTCCCATGATGTGCAGGAAACAGCAGCGATTGCCGATTACATTTACGTACTCGCCGAAGGCAAGATTGTCGGTCACGGCACCCCACAACAACTGGCTGATTCAGATTCGCAATGGGTACAACAATTCATGAATGGCAATGCCGACGGCCCTGTTCCATTCCACTATCCGGCGCCTGATTACCTTGACGACCTGCTGGCCTCCTAACAACCCGAAAGCGAACGGTGACAATGTTTGAATTTTTAGAAAATCTCGGCAAAACCACGCGCAGCAGTTTCGCAAAACTGGGCCGGAGCACCTTTTTTCTCGGTCATACCTTGATGGGTATCGGTGATGTGCTGCCCCGACCCAGTTTACTGACCAAACAACTGTATTCAGTCGGCGTACTATCCTTCCTGATCATTACCATCTCCGGGCTGTTTGTAGGCATGGTTCTGGGCCTGCAAGGCTTTTATACCTTGTCTGACTTTGGCGCCGAAGAATCGCTGGGGGTGATGGTGGCGGCCTCGCTGGTGCGTGAACTCGGTCCGGTGGTGTCAGCGCTGTTATTCGCCGGTCGCGCCGGTTCGGCGCTGACCGCCGAAATCGGCCTGATGAAAGCCACCGAACAGTTATCAGGCATGGAAATGATGGCGGTCGATCCGATCAAGCGCATCATTACTCCCCGATTTTTGGCGGGCTTCATCTCCACGCCATTGCTGGCCACCTTATTCAGCGCCATCGGCGTAGTCGGCGGTCATATGGTCGGTGTCGGCTTGCTCGGCGTTGATGACGGGGCCTTCTGGGCACAAATGCAATCGAGTATTGATTTTCAGGAAGACATTATCAACGGCGTGATCAAAAGTATTGTGTTTGGCTTTGTCGTGTCCTGGATCGCATTATTCGAAGGTTATGACACCATCCCCACCGCAGAAGGTGTTAGCAGGGCCACAACCCGTACCGTTGTCAACTCGGCCTTTTCGGTTTTAGGACTTGATTTCATTCTAACTGCACTGATGTTTGGAGATATTTAATATGCACAATTCAAAGACCCAGGACACTTTCGTCGGTCTTTTTGTTGCCAGTGGTATTGCGGCCTTGTTTTATATGGCAATGCAGGTCAGTAATCTCGGCTCTTACACCAGTGGCGACAGCTACACCATCATCGCCCAGTTCCAGAACTCAGGCGGTTTGAAAGTGAAATCGCCGGTTTCTGTGGCTGGAGTCCGTATCGGCCGGGTATCGTCGATCAGACTCGACAAAGAAAGCCATGAGTCGATTGTCGAAATGCAGATCGACTCGCAATACAACAATTTGCCCGATGATTCAGGCGCCAGCATTTACACCGCCGGCCTGCTGGGTGAGCAATACATCAGCATCGACCCGGGCCCAGGCATTTCCGGCGAATTCTTAAAAGATAACAGCAAAATCGACAACGTCAGCTCTGCGATCATTCTGGAAGAGATGATAGGCAAATTCCTGATGAACAAGGCGGAAGGCAAATAATGCCTAAACTGACATTAACCGAACAGACGCCTGGCTTCTATACGCTGGAAGGCAGTCTGACATTTGCCAGCATCGACAAGCACACGCCGCAATCATTCAAATTTCTGCGCGGCATCGACAGAGTCTGTATCGACTTATCGCATCTGCAGGCCAGCGATAGCGCCGGGCTTGCCCTGATGATCGAATGGATCAAGCAAAGCCGCATGAATCGGGTAAAACTCAGCTTTAAAAACATACCCGAACAATTACTCGCCCTCGCCAAACTTAGCGGTTTAGACGACAGCGAATACTTCACCAGCAGAGACGCCTCGACGTCTTTGCCTAACTGAAACAGTAAACCCGCATATCCTCATGGACAAATTACTCATCTCCGGTGGCCAGAATCTTTCCGGCGAATTGCGCATTTCAGGCGCCAAAAATGCTGCCTTGCCTATTCTTGCAGCCACTTTACTGTCTGACAAACCGGTCAGCGTGGGCAATATTCCCCATTTACATGACATCACCACCACCATGGAACTGCTAGGGCAGATGGGCGTTGGTCTGATGGTCGATGAAAAAATGAATATCGAAGTCGACGCCAACACCATCGACAAATATGAAGCGCCTTACGAACTGGTAAAAACCATGCGTGCTTCGATTCTGGTACTGGGCCCGTTACTGGCCCGCTTCGGCGAAGCCCATGTCTCGCTGCCGGGCGGCTGCGCCATCGGCTCACGTCCGGTTGATATTCATATCGACTCGTTGATCAAAATGGGCGCCGATATCAAAGTAGAATCCGGCTATATCCATGCTTATGCCAAACGTCTGCAAGGCTGCCATCTGGTACTCGACAAAATTACCGTGACCGGCACCGAAAACATTCTGATGGCCGCGACACTGGCCGATGGCATCACCATCATCGAAAATGCCGCCAAAGAGCCGGAAGTATCCGATCTGGCCCATTTTCTGAACAAAATGGGCGCCAAAATCAGCGGCATCGGCACCGACATTCTAGTGGTTGAAGGTGTCGAAAGACTAGGAGTTGAAAACCTGCATTACAACATCCTGCCTGACCGCATTGAAACCGGCACCTATCTGGTTGCAGGCGCGATTAGTCGAGGCCGGGTAAAACTGAAAAATACCGATCCGTCGATTCTCGATGCGGTGCTGGTCAAACTGCGCGAAGCCGGGGCCGAAATTACCACCGGCGCAGACTGGATAGAACTGAATATGCATGGCAAGCAACCCAAAGCCGTGACCATCCGAACCGCACCTTATCCTGCCTTCCCTACCGACATGCAGGCACAATTTACGGCGCTGAACTCAGTGGCTGACGGTGTCGGCCTGATTACCGAAACCGTATTTGAAAACCGCTTCATGCATGTGCAGGAATTACAGCGGATGGGCGCTCAGATCAGAGTGGAAGGCAACACCGCCATCTGCACCGGCATCGAAAAGCTGAAAGCCGCACCAGTAATGGCAACAGACCTCAGAGCCTCGGCTAGTCTGGTACTGGCGGCGCTGATTGCCGAAGGTGAAACACTGGTCGATCGCATCTATCACATCGACCGCGGTTACGATCACATCGAAGAAAAACTGACCCAATTAGGCGCCAGTATTCGCCGCGTCCCGCGCTGAGGTGCAATTAATCATGCTGACAATAGCTGTATCCAAAGGCCGGATTTATGAAGAAGCTTTGCCATTACTGGCTGAAGCCGGCATCACGCCAATCGATGATCCGAAAAAAAGCCGCAAACTGATTCTGGCAACCACCCGCCCTGACGTGCAGCTGGTGATCATCCGGGCCACCGACGTGCCGACATTCGTCGAATACGGTGCCGCCGACTTGGGGATTGCCGGCAAAGATGTGCTGATGGAGCACGGTGCCGACAGCCTCTATGAACCGCTGGATCTGGGTATCGCCGGCTGCCGACTGATGACGGCTGCCCGCGTCGATGCGCCGCCTATTTCCGGCCGAATCCGGGTGGCAACCAAATATGTGAAAACGGCGCAGCGTTACTTCGCCGATTTGGGTGTACAAGCCGAAATCATTAAGCTGTATGGCTCGATGGAACTAGCGCCGCTGGTAGGTTTGGCCGACTGCATCGTCGATCTGGTCGATACGGGTAACACGCTAAAAGCCAATGGCCTGGAACCGCGTGAACTGATCACCAATATCACTTCGCGTCTGGTGGTCAATAAAGCGGCCATGAAAATGAAACACCAAGCCATACAGGCACTGCTGGATCAACTTGAAACTACTTTAGCCAAACGGTAAGCACTAATGACCGCAATCAACATCACTCGTCTGAATGCCAATAGCCCCGAATTCAATCAGCAATTAAAAGATCGTCTCGCCTGGGATGCTGCTGACGACCTGGCTATTCATCAACGGGTTCTGGAGATTATTGCCGACGTCCGTCAGCAAGGCGATCAGGCCTTGCTGGCTTATACCAATCGCTTCGACCGCTGCCAGTTTCAGTCTGCCAGCCAGCTGGAACTCGCTCCGCAAAGCCTGCAGCAGGCCTGGAACAGTCTGCCCAGTGAACAGGCCGTAGCCCTGCAAAGCGCGGCGAACCGGATCCGTGCTTATGCCGAACAGCAAAAACTACAATCCTGGCAATACACCGAAAACGACGGCACCGTGCTAGGCCAGAAAGTCACTGCGCTGGACCGGGCCGGACTTTATGTGCCGGGCGGCAAAGCCGCTTATCCGTCTTCGGTGTTAATGAATGCGATTCCTGCCAAGGTGGCCGGTGTCGGTGAATTGATTATGGTGGTACCTACACCCGATGGCGAAACCAATCCGCTGGTGCTGGCTGCAGCTTATATCGCTGGCGTGGACCGCGTATTCACGATTGGCGGCGCACAAGCCGTTGCCGCGCTGGCTTATGGCACCGAGACCATTCCGGCGGTAGATAAAATTGTCGGCCCCGGCAATATTTATGTCGCCACTGCCAAAAAGCTGGTGTTCGGTCAGGTGGGTATCGACATGATAGCCGGACCTTCGGAAATCCTGATTATCTGCGATGGTGAAACCAATCCGGACTGGATTGCCATGGATTTATTCTCCCAGGCTGAACACGATGAAAATGCCCAGGCGATTCTGATTACCGATAAAGCCGAGTTTCTGGATCAGGTCGAGGCCAGCATCAACAAATTACTGCCAGAAATGGAACGCGCCGACATCATCAGGGCCTCTCTGAGCGGTCGCGGTGCCTTGATTCTGGTCAACGATCTGCAACAAGCCGCTGACATCAGCAACCGGATTGCGCCTGAGCATCTGGAGCTTTCGGTGGCAGAGCCACAAGCCTTATGCGATCAGATTCGTAACGCCGGCGCTATTTTCCTAGGCCGTTATACTGCCGAAGCACTCGGCGATTACTGCGCCGGCCCTAACCATGTGTTACCGACTTCCAGCACGGCACGTTATTCATCACCGTTGGGCGTTTATTATTTTCAAAAACGCAGCAGCCTGATCAATTGCTCTGCAGCAGGAGCTCAGCAGCTAGGTAAAATTGCTTCGGTTCTGGCACGCGGGGAGTTTCTGACCGCTCACGCCCGTTCTGCCGAATTCAGGCTGTAAGCTTTGGTTTTTTCGGCCGTTTCCCTGGCCATTATTTTTGAATTTATCTATGCCCAATTCACTGCTTAATCACTGGTTTCGCCCGGAAGTTCTAGCCTTGTCAGCTTACAAAGTTGCCGACGCAAAAGACTTTATCAAACTCGATGCGATGGAAAACCCTTATCCATGGCCTGAGGCCATTCAGCAGGAATGGCTGACAGCTTTACGCAGTTGCCAGATCAATCGCTATCCCGACCCGGAAGCCAGCAGCCTAGCCCAGGCCCTGCGGGTCAGCAATCAGTTGCCTGATGAAGCCGGCATCCTGCTGGGCAATGGCTCCGATGAAATCATTCAGATTTTATTGATGGCGCTCAATCCGGCTGCTTGTGTGCTTGCCCCCGAACCCAGCTTTGTGATGTATCGCCAGGTTGCCCGAAGTCTGGGACTGGCTTATCACGGCGTTCCGCTTAATGCCGATGACTTCGGGCTCGACACGGCTGCGATGCTGGCAGCTATTGAACAACATAATCCGGCACTGATCTTTCTGGCTTATCCCAACAATCCGACTGGCAAT